>JAJRQD010000060.1 GCA_024280435.1 archaeon
AGAACCGTCGGAGGTCACAGAAGAATACACATTACTGAGATTGAAAGAATAATTGCTGGTAAAAAGCGAAGAAATAGAAAGAAAAAACTTGGTGTGGCTACCTACGCAAGGGTTTCCTCACATGATCAGAAGAAAAAAGGTTAGCTTAGAAAAATATTATTAAAATATAATATTATGATATAGTATTAATATATAACCCAAAATTAATATTAAATTGTTAATTTCATAAAATGTGGATATTTTACAAAAAATTATACAAAGTTGGAAGATAAATAAACCTATATTGCTTTTTGACAATCCTAAAAGAGAAGGGGAAGTAGATATAATGATTCCATCTGAATTTGTTACACCTGAAATTGTTAATTTGATGAGAAAAGAGGCAGGTGGACTTATTTGTACAGCTTTATCACATGAGGTTTGTGAGGATATTCAATTACCTTTTATGCATCAGCTTTATACAGGTATCACAGATAAATATCCAGTAATTAAAGGAATGTTAGGTCATGGGTTGCCTTATGGTGCAAGATCTTCTTTTAGTGTAAATGTCAATCATATCAATGCTTTCACTGGAATTACTGATGATGATAGAGCTCTGACGATTTCAGAACTGGGTAGATTTTCATCATTGCATAACCGGGAAATTGATATTTTCTCCAAAAAATTTAGACTACCAGGTCATGTACCAATACTTAGAGGTGCAGATGGATTACTGAAAAATAGATTGGGCCATACAGAATTAGGACTTGCCCTATGTGAGCTTGGAGGTTTTTCCCCATCAATTACCATGTGTGAGATGATGGGAGATAATGGTGGTGCACTCAGTATAAATGATGCAAAAGACTTTGCAGACAAAAATAATTTGATCTATATAGATGGTCAGGCAGTAATTGATCTCTGGTGTGATGTAAAAAATATTGATCATTAAGATATTTACACACCAATTTGGATGAGGAAATGATAAATGATAAATATAGGAATTGTAGATACTACTTTTGCAAGATACGACATGTATCAGGATGTAGTTGCAGTATTAGAGGAATATACAACTTTAATTAAATATAAAAGATACACAGTACCGGGGATTAAGGATTTACCAGTAGGATCATTAATATTATTTGATAGATATAATTGTGATTTGGTTATAGCTCTGGGTATGCCTGGACCTAAACCAGTGGATAAAATATCTGCCCAGGTTGCCTCTCAAGGTATTGTTAACTGTCAATTGAAGGTTGGTAAACATATTCTTGAGGTATTCGTACATGAGGATGAAGGTGATAATGATGATAATAAACTAAAATTGATTATGCAAAATCGAGCTTCCTCACATGCAAGAAATGCAATAGATTTATTACTTTATCCAGAAAAAATGACAAAAAGAGCAGGACAAGGCGTCAGACAGGGACATAAAGATGCAGGTCCAGTAAAAGCATAGCAAATATTTTATGTGTTTTCAAAATCTTTATTTTAAAATAATAATAGTTCAACATATATGAATATAAAAATCGGAATTCTCACATCTCAAACAAACTATGATCATACATTCCTTATGGAACAAAGAGCAATTGAACATGCTGAGTTCCTGGGATGTGATATAATTTTGAAAGCCAAAGTACCAGGTGTGTATGATATGCCCTTAGTTCTCAAAAAAATGCTACAGAGAGACGATATAGATGCAGTAGTTACTTTAGGAACAATAATCCAGGGTGATTCTAATCATGATAGTCTAATTGCCAATCAGGTAGCACGTAAAATCACAGATCTCTCACTACAATTTGATAAGCCTGTATCTCTTGGAATATCAGGTCCAGGATTGACCATGATGCAATCAAAAGCAAGAATTGAGAAATTCGCAACTTCTTCTGTGGAAGCAGTGGTCAAGGTGTTTAAACAATTAGAAAAATTATAGAGCTTTATACTGAGATAAAATTTTTTAGTATTATATTTTAAAATAAAATATGCAATGATACAGATAATGATGGGTCGTGAATAGATAGGTCATTTTTTGATCCATTAGATTCTCGTACTTTGATATACTTATATATTAATTTCAAAATTTATCAATTTAGATGTCAAGACAGTATATAATAAATAGTAAATCAGATCGCAAAACGAATAATAAGAATGTAAAATTATTTAGTGAGCTTCTTGGATATTCAGATATTCAATTGAATGGTACTAGACCATGGGATATCATTGTGAAAAATGATGCACTGTATCAGAGAGTTCTGTCACAGGGATCAATTGGATTTGGAGAGGCATATATGGATGAATGGTGGAAATGTGATGCCATAGATGAGTTTATTTTTCGCATTTTTAGAGAACAGATTGATTTGAAAGATAAAATAAATTGGAAACTTGTATTATCACTTATCAAAGCAAAACTATTCAACAGACAATCAATAAAAAGATCATTTACAGTTGCTGAGAAACACTATAACCTGGATAATACACTTTTTGAACGAATGTTAGACAAACGAATGGTTTATAGTTGTGGATACTGGAAAAATGCATCTAATCTTGAAGAAGCACAAAAGAATAAACTACAACTAATATGTGATAAATTGCAACTTAAATCAGGAATGCGTATTTTAGATATAGGATCAGGATGGGGTAGTTTTATTAAATTTGCCTCAGAGAATTATGATGTTGAGTGTGTTGGTATTACAATCTCAAAAGAACAGGTAAAATACACAGAAAAATCTTGTAAAGGATTGAATATAGATGTGAGACTACTTGATTACAGAGAATTGAATGAAAAATTTGATAGAATTGTTTCAGTTGGTATGATAGAACATGTTGGTCCAAAAAATTACAGAACTTATATGAAATCAGTAAATCGATGTTTAACAGATGATGGGCTTTTTCTGTTGCACACAATTGGTAGTAAAGTTTCTAGAAACAGGACTAATCCGTGGATTGACAAATATATCTTTCCCAATGGAGTTTTACCTTCAATTAAACAGTTGGGAGAAGCAATTGAAGGGCTTTTTATCATTGAGGATCTTCATAACTTTTCAGCAGATTATGATCTTACACTTATGGCCTGGTACAACAATTTCAATAGCAATTGGGATATTTTAAAATTAAAATATGATGAGCGTTTTTATCGTATGTGGGAATATTATCTTTTAACCTGTGCTGGAACTTTTAGAGCAAGAGTAAATCAGTTATGGCAAATAGTAATGTCAAAAAATGGCATTTTAGGTGGGTATACACCAGTTATATAGAACCACACCTACCTGAATAAAAACAGCTTATTATAAACCAATTAGAGAGAATACACATATATTTTCAACCTAAGAATAGGAAATACAGTCAATGTGAC
>JAJRQD010000061.1 GCA_024280435.1 archaeon
CACAGTTGAAACATGTCTGCGAGGTGTAGCTCTCATCTACAAACTCAATGTTAATTCCATAGAGCTCACATTTACTCCTCAGATTATCCTTGAATTTACCATATGGGATCTGCTGGAATATCTGAGATACCTTCTTTCTCAATCCTCTCTTCATATCCCTCCAATGAAGGAGTAGTGTTTCCTGTTAGTTAAAATTATCAATTGCCTATGTTGAAATATAAGTTATTCATCCAAAAATTCCAATTCAATTGGTTCTTCTTCCTGTTCAGATAATGGAGTGGTTAATTTTTTGTACAAATTTCTCAAACTGGATTCTACACCTTTATAATTTGCAGCACCAAAGTCCTCTGGAGATACAACTCGGTATGTTGTCTCTGCATCACAGAATTTACAGAATAACAGAATCATCGGTCCATTTGGAGGGTCTCTATTTTCAGGTCTGGTCATAAAGCGGATTGTACCGCAGCCATTACAATAATACATCAGTCTTCTCAAGTCATGTTATTCTTTTATTAGTAAAAAGTAATTTGGTATCATAATTCACAATTAATAAGAATAAGATCAAAAATTAGAAATTAGACATTTCACTTGTATTTAATAACCTCATCTGATCCAATTTGTATGGCAAATAATGTAGCTACCTGAATTTGTAAACCTTTGAGTATGGGCTCTGTCTGCTCAACCACATTGGTAGAGGATGCATCCTCTATATACAGGTTCCATTTATTATTCAAGTTCATCTGGATAATAGATTCTACTGCGGAATGAATAATACTTTTTATCTGGATCAGCAAAACTCTTGACATATTTACAAAACTCTGTGAGATCACAGTAGTTATTCCATGTATCTCCACACCTCCACGGGCATCCTCATTGGGAATTGCGAATACTACTGAAATCGCCTCTCCATCTTCGGGTGTATTTGTAGGTGTTGTATTCAACAATTGAGAATATCTTGCAATCTGTTCTGAATTCAATGTGGAGAATATATTAACTGCAAAGAGAATATTCGCCATAGAATTAAATTCTTTTGGCCATGTAGATA
This sequence comes from archaeon, assembly GCA_024280435.1. Taxonomy (GTDB): domain Archaea; phylum Asgardarchaeota; class Heimdallarchaeia; order Heimdallarchaeales; family Kariarchaeaceae; genus JAJRQD01. Next base: position 1,046 of record JAJRQD010000061.1, read on the forward strand.
TGAAATTAGGACCGAAGTTCTCATTCACTACTGAATAGGAGACTGCAGGAACGACAGATTTGATAAAATTGTATGGTATATTCAATTCACTCAGATTTTTACTACCCAATGAATTTGGATCTGAATACATCATTTTCATAGAATTTTCTAGAAAATTAATTCTGTTCAGAGATGATAGATAACTTACGGCTATTGATAGTATATATTGAACATCTGTATTTAGCTCATCAATACTTAATAGTATATTCTTGTGATTATTCACCTCTGTGCAATATATAACATGATATTTTACCTGATTAATATTAACTTCTATCTTTGATGATACATTTAACAAATCAGGATTGTTAACCATCAAATCCTCATTTACCTCTATATTTTTGGAATTAATAGAGATTTTTTTATTAATAACTGTTAACCAGATGATACCTTTTAATGATAGTTCTGATATCAGCTGAAGAAAGCTCTCCTTATTATCCAAATCTTGAATTTTAGAATTATTCATCCATTTATCAAGAATTGCAAGATATTGCATGCAGTATTTATTATGTGATTATATTAAAAGAATGTTCTAATATTTTGTGCGATATAATTTTTTTTTATGAAAAATAATCTATTTTAGAATTTAAAAATCTGTGTTAGATCTCTAGATTTTTCTGCGTGGCTAGTTAGTTCTATGGCAGCAGAAGCTAGTTCCTCTATCGTTGCAGTCATCTCCTCGGCAGCTGCTGCAACTTCCTCTGCACTGGCAGCAGTCTCCTCAGATACAGAGACCACATTTATCATAGTATCAGATACTTGATCCATAGTTTTTGATATATTCTCCTGTATTTCACTAGCTACCACATCGATTCTCTCACTTGCCAATTTTGACTGATCTGATAATTTACGTACATTCTCAGCAACAACTGCAAAACCTCTACCATAATCTCCTGCACGACTTGCCTCTATTCCTGCATTAAGTGCAAGTATATTTGTCTGAAGTGCAATCTGAGCTACTTCCTGTGTATTCAACTGTATTTTCTTGACAATATCATTAATAGTTAATTTTAACATGGCTATCTCATTATTTACATGTGTTACAAGATCTGTCTGTGTGGTGGCTCCATCGGACATTGCCTGTGATGTTGATGCAACCTCCTCTGCAGATGAGTTTATCTCCTCAGCAGATGATGAGAAATCTTCGGATATTGTAACAAGATAACCTGCTGTGTCACCAATATTCATTGCCAGTGAATGAAGATTTTCTCTCATATTCTCAACACTATTTGCAATTACACCAAATTCATCCTTTGACATTTCTAATTCATTACTCTTGTCAAGATCTCCCTCTCCAATTTTTTTAGTTGCATCAACTAGTTTCATCACTGATTTGTTGGAGATATTTGAGATCAGGATTGTAATTGCAACAGAGATTGTAAATGCAATTCCAAGTAATACCATCACAATCATCCTTGAGAATGCTTCCACTTCCAATAGATCAGCTCGTTCCTCTACAATATCCTCATGGAAAAATGTTATCAATAACTCAAAATCATCATTCAATTCCTCATTCACCAGATCTATCTCTTCTAATATGTCAGCCTGTATGATTGCATTTTCAACTGTGTTGGATGCACTATTTGATAACAGATCAACTTATGCTGTAAATTGATCAAGTATTGATAGTTTTGTAGTATTTCCAGCCACATTATCTCTCAATTCAGATAGTATTTCTATCAACTGTCTATGTTCCTCATCTGTAATTGTCAGACTGTCCTCACTAAAAATATAGTTTATTATCTCTTCACCATACTCTTCATGTTCAAATAGGTATTCATAAATCTGAGAAATGCCATAGTATATTGTATCTTTGAACTCTTCTAGCAAAGTAGAATAATCTGCGAAATCATCAGAATAATCATCAAATAACACCTCAAGTTGATTTGAAATTATCTCTAAACTCTCTGAATCTCCCCTTAAAACAACTGATACATAAAAATAACCTTCCTGATCATTCGCAAGGATATCCAACAGATTATCAAAATCATTTTGTAGATTATCTATCAGTTCCAAACCATCCTCTGATTCGATATCAAGGGATACTAATGTATTCATTGTTTCGTTAAAATCCAATCTTGCCTCTTCAAATTCAAGAATACTCTCTATACCAAGATCTAACAACTTCTGAAATGAGTAATTTACAGCAAGATCTGTGACATTGTATTCCGCTTCATTGATATCTCCTAAAAACTCATAGGATGAGAGTAACAGCTGATCTGTTATCATGGATAATTTCCTTGCATTATCTCTTTTCTGCATATCATTATCAATAATCTCATTCAACTGTTCTCTCTCTGCATTGAAATTGCTATTGTTGTATATCATTGCAGAGACAAACAAAAGAGATGCAATAAAAATAACAAGATAGAACTTATTTTTTAATTTTAAATTGATTATTTTATTCTCAAGAAATTTTAGTACTTGCATTGTAGTTTTAAATAATTAATTTTATAAAAAGTTTTAGAAGAGAGAATGATATTCGGGGTTTAGAATAAATTATTGCCAATTAAATCATTGATAATTATACAATAATACAATATTTGTAATGATATATTGCACAATAATCTATTTTATATTTTTTTTTGATATTACTAAAAAATATATATTAATTTTTAATAATCTTGAAAAGTAATTGAATGCCTAGTCAAATAAAACAAACAGGTCTAAGTAAGCAATTATCAATTCTATAAAATTGTGAACCACTGTTCAATTGCATTTTGACTCTTTGTCCTGAGATTCAAAAGTAATCTCTCAATATCATTGGTCTCTGCCAAATTATCACCATATTTGAATCTATCAACAACTATATTCAGGTTTGTTTTGGAATGTAAACGGGCAAATTTATTCATAGTACCATGAAGATATCCATTGATTATTCCTTTCAGACCATCAATCAGTGTATTTATCTCTCGATTAATATTCAAACCTATAATATATAACTCACGAGAACCTCTTGCCTTCACATTCTCCAGTACAAATGCAATGTACTTCAAAGATCCTGCAGGACACGACCATGGGAAAACTCCATTAACATTAGAATGAAACACAATATCCTCAAAATCCAGACTTGAGATCAGCTTAATTACATGTGATTTGATTGTAGTCAAATCTGCTTCCCCAAATGTGGGAAGTGGTGGAGAACTTGCAACTATCACAGGCCCTGAATGCTGATTCATCGTCATAAGTATCGCAGATGGAAAATTTACATCAATATCCTTACTAATAACTGCGTGTTTCTGCTTGTTTGACTTACTCTCAATCCATTTAAGAATTAAATCAGAGAATGATTTAAATGCTTCCTCAACATATGTACCCTCTTTAGCAGAGGTTCTGATTGATTTGATGCTAGGGTCTGAATATTTTTTCTGTAAATCTTCAATGAGTCTGTTCTCCTCCTCCACAGTAACAATATCATCTGTTCCATCAAGCAGATCTATTTTGTTTCCAATAATTAAAAGTGGTAGATCTTGTCTCCCAGTTCCTTTATAAAATTCATCAATCCAATTTGGTAGATCTTTGAATGATTTTCTATCCACAACACTGTAAACTACTAGTGCACCCAATGAGCCTTTGTAATACAGGGGATGCGTTGATGCATATTCTTCCTGCCCTGCAAGATCCCAGATGGATATCTTAAGGATTTTTCCAGAATCATGTCTCATAGATTTAAAACTGAAGTCCGACCCGATTGTCTCGATATAGTTAGATGTAAAATTCTCACCAAGATATGATCTCCTTAAACTACTCTTACCAGCCATAGGATTACCGATTAGTACGATTTTAAATTTAACAGAAACGGGATCATTCTCAGACATTGCGCTATGTTGATAGAGTCTTTACTAATTAAATAAATTTCGGGTAAGATCGGGATTGATTAATATTTTAATGTATTAATCACTTTAATTTCATTCCTTAATTGTTTTTCAGAAATAAAATAAACTGTGTGGAGAGACTTTTATGGTACAGAGAACAGATAGGTTAGTATGATATTAGGAATTATAGAAAATATCAGCTACTAATTCATCAAAAGCCTTTAACTCATTGTTATTCATAACATAATTTGATCTAGTCATTATTTCCCAAATTTTTTTGGAATCATGAAGTGTTTTTATCAACAATTCTAGTTTATTGTGTGCATGATATGAAGGGCCTTGGAAAGCATAGGAAAATAATATACCACTCTTTGCCTTGGTTAGCACGGTATATTTATCCTGTTTGATACGTTGCAACGATCCGGGTTTACTTTTAAACAGATCCTGTGAGAGTGAGAAAATAACCGTCATCAATCCAGAAGCCAGATCTTCTGAGATTGCAACTGGGGAATTGAAATCATTTGAATAGATCCTACTTCCATCCCTAGACATTATAAGTATCAATGCAGGGTTTTCTTCTTTAATAATACTGGTCTCAACAGAAGAATAGATTATTTTATCAAACAGAATGGACAGATTTAAAGATTTAATCCTTTCAGTTACTGATACTGCATCCTGTGTCTGCCATTCTTCCTCTATAGACAACAAATCATCATAGAGCATAGATATTTTTTTATCAAGCAGTTTAAAATTTTTTATCTCAGAGAGATTGTTTGCCATATCTAAGAATTCCTTTGCTCTCACAATATCTAGTTTGATCAGATATAATTGCGATTTGATAAGATATACTTTTATTGTGATAATATGTGAATTCTCTTGCTCTGCATGTATTAACAAAGTATCTAACAGATCATTGATCTCCGCAAGTATCACAGCCTCACCCGTGGTTTGCAATTCTTCCAGTAATAGGTTACACAGATTAAATACAGCCTCCACATGTATGATAAAATCTAACATTTTACCATTTACCACATTCTCAAGGATCTCCTCACTCCTTGCCTTATCTCTGTATCTTTTGCTTTGTTTCAATAGCAGTGCATTTGCAATATCATATCGCTGTTCAACTATGAGGTTATTGCTACGAGAGGCGATATTACTGAAATCCTCAAATATTTTTTTTGCCAGTTTGATATTTCCCATCTCTAGATGTATAATAATGATATAATAGTATGATTCTGCTAATACATAATTATTTTGAAATTTAGAATCTATTTCTAATGCATTCTGAAATTTATTCAATGCTGCTGCATACTCACCCTTGTCGAGTAGTATTACACCCAGATTAGATAAAGGAACACTGGTTTTGTTTATCTTTCCATTCTTAAGAAATAATTCCAATGCCATTTTAAAATTGGTATAGGCCTTATCAAGATCACCGATTGAATTGTAAATCAGACCAAGGTTATTGTATCCATAGCTCATTCTAAGTGGATATTCAGTCTCTATCATATTTATGGCATTCTGCTGGTATTTCAAACTTTTTTTCAGCTCTCCTCTCAGCAGATAGTAAAATGAGATATATGAGATAACTCGTGATTTCTCAATAGGCC
>JAJRQD010000062.1 GCA_024280435.1 archaeon
GCCAAACCATTATCTTTGATAGTGGAACAGCAGATGAAGAGGGCAATATCAGTGAAGCATGAAGAACCCTGAAGTAATTCTGGGAATTGAGTAAATCAATTGTACAATTTTGCACAACTGATTGTAAATCTCTCACAACGGTTCAAAGAAGAGCTTATTTTCTATGTGGAGAATATCTCTATACAACAAATAGATAGAAAGACTATTGTGAAAAAAGAGAAAATAGAGGGAATTCAAACATTTACTTGGTGAGTACAAAATATTCCCAATAACTGGAAATTACATAAATAAATACACAGATTGTCTTTACTCGATAAACAACAGATCTGTATTTACACTTAAACCAAGTATAGAACAGGAAAATTTGAATGTAATTGGTTTCAATGGTCATAATGATGATATAAATGAGGCAATAATATTTGCTAATTCATCTATGAATCTAACAATCAAAATATTTTCGATAGACGGGATAAGTAGTGAAAATAAATTCAGATTTATGAAATATGAGATAGATAGATAGATGATTAACTTGCAATTTATAAAAAAAGTGTATGAGTAAATGTTATCAAAAAAAACTAAAAATAATTAAATAGTATGCACATATTACAATAAATATTGCAGAAGCAGTATTCAACTATTATGATCCAATACCAATTATCTATGGAGAGACCTTTTTAATCACAGGATTGATCAAATCAGGTATTATATTGATATTTAGTATATTATTTATGTCATACATAATTACAGATATAAAAATTCAAGTCTATATTAATCTGTGAATTGTAGTTCAATCTCATCAGGAATATCATCAAAATAAACAGTATGTATAAAGCCATTTTCATATATTGAAGTATCTGCATTCTCAGATAGGACTTGATTGTATTTTTCTGAATAAAATGTGATTTTACCTTTTTGTTCACCAATTTTATTGAATTTAATATTAAGTTTGTTATTTTCAAATTTTATATTATAAAACTCAGGTCCTCCAGGAATCAAATGCAGTGTTGAATTGATAAAAGTCAATTCATTTTCAACTGGAGAGATTATTAGATATGCAGAACCATGTACTGGAATATCTATCAATCGTATCATATCATTTTTACTGCATATTGTAATTATTTTCTCAGCCCAGTAATCATAGACAACAAATACCATGACATCGCTATATTTTACCATCTCTGAATAATTCATCAGATCTCCTAGTTTATAACTCAATGATTGTTTTTTATTCTCCCAATTGATTATAGCAATTAGATGTCTTTTACCAAATACTGTGACTATATTTCTGGAATATAATTGAGGTATTTTTCTTTTGAAAATATCAAGAGGGTTGGCAATTGGCAATACAAATCCATATTCCCCTTTTATGGGAGAATAAGGTGGTAATATCCTTTTCAAAAGATCCAAACGCTCCTTTTCCACTATTTTCTCATCATCAGATATAATAACACTACCACCACTCAGGGCGAATACTACCAGCTGTAATTTTATCTCATCCATGTTTAACTTGGATCTATTCTGTCTAACAATTACACAATCAGGATCATTTATCCAAAGAGTATTGTGCATATAACTCCGATGTATAGTTGATTTCAATGCAGGCTTCAATGCCAACTCTTCCAGAGCAGTTAGCTTTTTTATAATTTTCTCAAAATAAGACCATCTTGAGGAAGTATCCTCACCAATTCTCATCACATCAACCAGACCTATACTTGGACCCAGAGGCGCTCCACAGCCAAGTATCATTCCATCTCCAAATCCATCCCTTATAGCAGAAATTCCCTGTCTAAGAACTTGTGCTCGGCTAAGTGTATGATCATGATATTTTGAACCATAAATAGCAGTAGAATATATAAAATCGATTTTCAAATAGTTATAGCCCCATTTATTAGCAACAGTGGATGCCAATTCCCGAATATGTTTGAGTACTTCCGGGTGTGTTAGGTCCAGTGAATAATTGATATCACCCCAATTTTTTATAGATCTAACAAATTCATTCTTATCATTTCTTATCATCCATTCAGGATGTTCTTTCAAAATATCGGATCCCCGTATTGCAAGAAATGGTGCAACCCATATTCCAGAAGAGAAACCAAATTCATGTATTCTATTAGACAGATATTTCAGACCATTTGGAAATTTATTATTAAATTGATCATTGGTAAATCCCCAATCTCCAATCGCAGTTTGGTAACCATCATCCAGTTGAATTAGATTGACTGGTAAATCTCTATGCTCATCAAAATATTTCACATTTGATAGAAACTCACTCTCATCAATATCTTCATAATAATAGTACCATGAACACCATCCAGCCTCAGGCCTGTTATTCGGTTTCATCCCTGCAAGCTTACCTGAAATCTCTTGTAAATGGGTTAAAACACTGTATGCTTCGGGTTTTGTAACTATTGATAACATTACAATTTCAGATTGTATCAATCCCCTGTTTAACTCTGAAATCTTGATAGAATCTGTTTGAGATAAAGCACTGAGATATTTGATTTTACCTTCACTGCCTATTCTATCCATAAGTACTCTTGTAAACTGATTTTTATGTGTGATAAATGAAATTATTAATGAATTATCCATGTTTGTATCTGTGATAACAGCATGCATCTCTGAAAAATATCTTGCCGAAATACTATTATCATTGTTCTCTAACATCTGTTTAAGTAATTTAAAAAATTGTAACCTATTAGGTATTGTTGGCGTTTTCTCTCTGTAATTTGATAGGTGGTTATGACTCCATGATTGCCATCCATTGGAATAAAATGTGATTGATCTAGGGTCATGTAATTCACTCAGAATTAATTTCCCACTATTCTGTGCATAGATAGGAGCATATCCATATAATCTATGATCACTTGTGACATCATCTGTATTGATGAATAATTGCACACTTAGCATTGGATATTTTCTTGAATAAACAGTATCGCCCACTACATGCTCATAAAATTTGAATTCAATCTGTCCAGATATTTCGATTGTCTTAAATTTGAATATCACAGGTAATTTAACTAGTATTCCTTTACCAATTTCACTACTGAATTGTTTAGAATCGATTTTATCCTTGAACTCTGGTAGTAAAGTTATTAATTCGTCATTATCATCCACTATTATTGCTGATGTGAGATGTTCAATACCCAAATTATCTGAAAGCACGCTGAAATAAAGAATATCATCTTTTACAAATATATTAAATTCTCCAAATTTATATTTAATATTCATTTCAATTCCTCAATAGATAGTCAATTGATATATTGCTTAAATCTATTTTAGATTCAAATTCAAATTTTGATCTCTAGTATAAATAATCAATTCAATTATTTTTTTTTGGAAAAAATACATATATCTTTTTGCTATTACTAGTTCTCAGTATTTGAGGCAAGTACCTCAATTAATAATTTATCCTCATCAGCGGGTAAAATAACTGAATTACCGGTTTTATCCTCAACAATCAGAGTATATGGCATCTCATAGTTAATCATTTTATCCACCAATGAGATCCTCTCGATTGTTGCCTCTTTTATCTCCTCATCATCTATATCTCGGAGTGCAATCATCAGTTTGGATTTTATATCATCTAGTATTCCCTCTGCATTTCTTATCCATGTGTGGGCACCTGAAACGGGATCTATTGATACACCCAACTCAGGAATACTAACATATCCATCACTTGCTCTCACAACCTTGGTTCTCATATCTTCTTTTCCATCAATTGGATATGTACTTTTTATATGACCCTTAGATTTGGCATTGAAGAAATCAGACGCCCTAAATTTACATTCTGGACAATTAACTGAAATCATAGTATAATCATCATAATATGGAATATCAAGTATATGTGCAATAACATTTGCATTCTCTGAACCACAATCAGGACATGATATTTTATTGACTGAATATTCTGATTTAGTAGGTATATCTGACATAAAATAACAGTACAATGCATTATATGTATTATTTATGGTTCAAATCAGAAGATTATTTTAAAAAATGAGTAAATCTTTTATAAATAGTAGTATAATATTTTTCAATTACTGGATCTCAAAATTACCAGAATCGGATATTCTTTCCAGAACCATACCCTCAAGTAGCCATGGAGCTTTTACATTTGCCACTTGTAATGCCCTATCAAGTGCACTCTCACGGGTAGTGAAGAGTTCTATAATCACGTCGCCTTTCTTGACAAATTCACCCTGTTTGCGATGGAGAATAAGACCTGATTTCTTATCCTGTGGGCACCCCAGTGCAGCAGCCATTCCCTTAATCTGAGTATTGAATATTCTTGAGATATAACCATCATCTGTGGCCACTATTTTTCCGGTGTACTGACCGATCTCAATCTCCTCGGGTTTAACATTCTTAGCACCACCCTGAGCATGGACAATCTCATTGAATTTACTCAATGCCTTGCCAGATTTCACGATCTCAGCTGCGATCTCATTTCCTTTCCCACGAGATGCCATACCAGCCATTTCAAATAATATTCCAGATAATTCAATACTTTTCTCAAGAACTGATCTTGGTCCTTTGCCCATAAGTGTTACCACTGCCTCTCTTGCCTCCAATGCAGGTCCAATTGCATGTCCAACAGGTTGATCTGCATATGTGAGAGCACATTCTACCTGAATACCAACACGTCTTCCAATCTCCACAAATAATCTAGAGAGGTTCTGTGCTTCCTCTCTTGTTGCCATCTTGGTTCCTGGTCCGACAGGCATATCAAGTACCATATGTTTTACACCTGTTGCTAATTTTTTGGAGAGGATAGATGCAATTATCACACTTTCAGGATCCAATGACAAAGGTCTCTCAACTCTTGTTATTATCTCACTGTCAACAGGTGCCAGATTCAATTGTCCACCCCAGACCAACATACCTCTAGTTTTGGGTGCTATATCTTGTATCTCATCTGATGTGAATTTTACATTTGCAAGTACTTCAAAAGTATCAGCAGTTCCAGATGGAGATGTTATTGCACGTGATGATGTTTTTGGGATCAATAATCCAGCAGCAGCTACAATTGGAACAATCAATAGACTTACCTTATTTCCAGGAATACCACCAATAGAATGTTTATCATATACAGGTTCTGAGAACTCAATTGTCTCAGAATTCAATGTGAATGCTTTTGTTAGATGTTCTGTCTCATCAATTGATAGGTTCTCATACTGCATTGCTAATGTGAACATAGTCATTTCCTGATCTGTAACATTGCCCTGATACATATCATCAACAATTGTTCTTATGTCATCATGGGTCCATGTTTTACCCATATATTTTTTCTTGATCAATGGTAATGATATGGGTTTTCTTCGGGCAAATACTGCCACATTAGAACCCTCAGACACACCCATGCTGTTTGCAAGGGAGGGAGGTAATCCAATGCTTCCTTTTGGTACCATGGGAGATCTAATGACCTGTACCAGTCGTCTTTTTGTCTCAAATCGTATCTGTGCCATATTTGTCTGAGAATCCCGTGGATCTTCATCTTCGGGGTTCATCACAATCAATTCACTTCTCGTTTCTAAATCTAATATTACTGCTTTCATATCATTTCACTTTTTAAAATTAATAGAATCTTACTGTACTTGCACTGATATATTAACTACTTGATTAATTCTCAAATAAAAGTGAATTATAAAGTAGATAATAGCTGAACGATCAGATATTTAATAATGATTATTATCATTTAATTGGATTTGTATGAATATACAAATTAGAGGTATTTTGTTAATAGAGATATGGATAAAATAGAAGAATTAATGTTACTGATAGAAGAATTCATAGCAGCTAGAAGTTGGCAAAAATATCACAAACCAAAAAATCTGGCAATGTCGATTTCAATAGAGGCAGCAGAGTTAATGGAGCTATATCAGTGGATATCAATAAAAACTTCAATGGAGAGAGTGGATGATGAGATATTTATGGAAAAAGTAAAAGATGAGCTTGCAGATATATTCATATATGCACTTTCATTTGCAAGGATAACTGGTATTGATATATCACAGGCAATAAAAGATAAATTACAGAGGAATGAGACTAGATTTCCAGTTGATAAAGAATATCATTACTGAGAATTATTGTACACTCTGTTTTTAATAGAGTTCGGGTTAATGAAAATTCAATTATTCTTTTATGTAGAGTATTATCTGTGCATATTCATCGTTTGTTTATTAATTTCGATGATTATTCTCCATAAGGGATCCATATATTTTTTATCTATGTTGCTTTTCTAAGAAATTCTCTACCCATACCCTGCTTTGAATCCATCCAATCACGATGCAAGCCAAAATTAACCCATGATCTCTTCATATCAACTGCTGCCTCGATTTCAATCATTTTGGAATGCTCTTTAGATCCAAAATACCAGATACCATCAATATTATCATGTTTTGCAAGTACAGGAGTCAGCTCATCTCTGATACCTGTAACAATATTAATTGATCCGCCTGGAACATCTGAGGTCTCTAGTATTTGGTAAAAATCAGTTGCTATCAGAGGATATTTCTCAGAAGGTACTACCACCACTGTGTTTCCCATTGCAAATGCAGGTATTACAGTGGAGATAAATGCAAGCAATGGATACTCATCAGGACATACAATTGCAAGTAACCCTACTGCTTCGGGCATGGCAATTGTAACATTTCTCTGAGGTACCCGGTGTACCTGTCCATCATATTTATCTGCCATTGATGCATAGTAGTACAGTCTATTGATACTCTCATCAACTTCTGCCTGTGCCTCATCATGAGTAATATGCATCAGAGATATTAATCTCTGCACAAATTCCTCAGATCTAGCTATAAAATTCTCTGCAATATAATATATTATCTGTGCACGATTATGTCCTGTTGCAGATACCCATTTACCACATTTATGTGCGGCTTCCACTGCATTTCTTATATCCTTTCTATTACCATGACCAACTTCTCCAATAGTATTACCCTTTGGGTCTTTGATTACAAGACTGTATCCACCATCCGGACGTGATTGTTTTCCACCAATATACATTTTGGCAGTTCTATCAATCTGTGATAATGTGGTATTTATATCAGCTGTTGGTCTTGTTTTTGCCTTTTTGGTAAATTTCTTCTCCCATTTAGCTTTTGAAAAATCCCATAATCCCTCAATTCCACCTTCTCTTCCGAAACCAGATTCTCTATATCCACCAAATCCAGATGCTGCATCAAATTGATTGGTGCAATTTATCCATATAGTCCCTGCTTTCAACTGTGGTGCAACATCAAGTGCCAAATTGATATTCTCTGTCCAGATACTTGCAGCCAGTCCATACACAGTGTTGTTTGAAAGTTTCACCGCCTCTGCTGGAGTTCTGAAAGACATTGCAACCAACACAGGTCCAAATATTTCCTCCTGAACAATAGTATCAGCTGGTGATACATCTGTGAATAAAGTTGGTAAGTGATAATACCCTTCAGTTGGACACTTCCAATCTGGTTGATATCTGCTTCCACCCTCTTCAATACCAATTTTTACATAATTCTCAACAGTTTGTAGCTGACTCTTATCGACAACTGCACCAATATCGATTGTCTTATCAAGTGGATTACCCACTCTAAGATTATTCATCCTTCGTTTTAGCTTCTTGATAAATTCTTCCTCGATACTTTCATGTAATAATAATCTAGATCCTGCACAGCATACCTGTCCCTGATTGAACCATATTGCATCAACTACCCCTTCTATTGCACTATCTATATCCGCATCATCAAATATAATGAATGGAGATTTTCCTCCCAGTTCTAGTGTTATCTTCTTACCTGTACCTGCAATTGCACGTCTGAGTATTCTTCCAACCTCTGTTGAACCAGTAAAGGTGATCTTTGATATATCTGGATGCTTTGTGATAAATGTTCCTGTTTTACTACCTGCACCTGTGGTCAGATTGAATACCCCTTTGGGTAATCCAACTGATTCACATATTTGTGCAAATAGAATTGCAGTCAGAGAGGTGAGTTTTGCAGGTTTCATCACCACTGTATTTCCCATTGCAAGTGCAGGAGCAACTTTCCATGAGAATATGAGTAGTGGAAAATTCCATGGTACTATGGCACCAACCACTCCTAATGGCTCTTGATCGGGTAACTCATCATCCATTATCTGTGCCCAGCCTGCATGATGATAGAAATGTCTAGCAGTCAGAGGTATGTCAATATCTCTGGATTCTCTTATTGGTTTGCCATTATCCATTGTTTCAAGAACGGCAAATAACCTAGAATGTTTCTGTATTTGTCTTGCTATTGCATAGAGATAGCGTGCTCTTCCATGCCCTCCAATCTCCTTCCACTCTTTCAATGCTTTCTTTGCAGATTTTACTGCCAGATCTACATCATTCTTGTCCGCCTCTGCTATTTTTGCCATAACTTCTTTATTAGCAGGATTAATTGTATCAAAATACTTGCCTCCATTGGGAATTTTCCATTCTCCATTGATATAAAGATCAAATGATCTATCATTGTCCTCTAACCATTTAATTGCATTTGCATCACTTTCTATTGCTTCCACGTAACTCATTTCCTCAAAAATCTCTTTAATTTCCATTATATTCACCTTATGCTGTTGGGTGCCTGAAATCAGCACTGTATCTTCCTGTTAGATTATGCTCCAACTGTCTCTCTATATCACCAAGTAGACTTGAAGCACCAAATCTGAACATGTCTGCATTCAACCATTCATTTCCCAATTCCTCTTTAATCAGTACTAACCATGCAAGTGCATCTTTTGCAGTTTTTATTCCACCTGCGGGTTTGAAACCAATTTTAATCCCAGTTCGATCATAATATTCTCTAATTGCCCTAACCATCACTAGACTAACTGGAAGTGTTGCATTAACAGACTCTTTACCAGTACTTGTTTTGATAAAATCTGCACCTGCCATCATACAAACTAGACTTGCTTTTTTCACATTTCGCAATGTTGACAAATTCCCAGTTCCAAGAATTGTCTTCAGATGTGCATCTCCACATGCTTCACGATATGCAGATACCTCTGCATACAATGCTTCCCAGTTACCAGAGAGAACATATCCTCTTCTGATCACTATATCTATCTCTTTTGCACCTGCTGCAACAGATGCTTTTATCTCTGAAATTCTCTGCTCAAGTGGCGATAAGCCATCAGGAAAACCAGTGGATACAGCTGCCACCGGAATGTTTGTACCATCAAGTGCTTTTACAGCAGTATCAATATATGAATGGTATACACATACAGCACCTACTGTGAGACCCTCCATTCCAAACTCTTTTAAAATATCTTTTCTCACAGGAGATCTAGCCTTAGCACATAATCTCTTCACTCTTCCATGAGTATCATCACCAGCGAGTGTAGTCAGATCAATACAGCTAACAGCTCTTAATAGCCATGCAATCTGTGCTTTCTTTTTCACTGCTCTTCTTTTGAAAATAGTCGATGCTCTTCTCTCTACTGCACTCCTATTTACTTGGGTATTCATTACCCAATCCAACTCAAGTGGCATTCCGGGGTTTCTATCATGCATTTGCAACAATTCACCTGCTTCTAAATTTTTAGTCATAATAACCATCTTTATCAGAAATTATAGCATTCTCTATTTCAATCACTTATTTTTTATTCTTTAGTCTTGATATCCCATCAATTGTGTGATAATTTTTATGATTCAACATTTTATTATTAACTTGTTAATATTTGTTGATTTACGTAGAAAGAATTATTATTATCCATTGAGTAGCTTAATTCTATGGATAGATTGCAACAAATAGCAGATGATATCATATCTTTGAAGATACAGGGGGCAACGGCAGTTGCAGTTGAAGGTATCAAGGCAATTGCATCATTTGCAGAGAGATTACCAAAATTGGAAGAGGCTGAATTTATCAAGAGAATTGAGAAGGCAAGGGAGACGCTGATAAATACAAGACCAACTGAACCTGCACTCAGAAATGGTATGAGGAAGATAATGTATGAACTCCATCACAGGTCAGCAGATGGTGTGGAAGATATTAGACAAGCAGTGATTAAAACTGCCAATGAGTATTTGGATCTTATACACACGACCAAGGAGAAAATCATCCAGACAGGAGCTTCACTGATACAGGAGGATTATACTGTGATGACACACTGCCATTCATCAATAACCTCTGCTATTTTTGTCAGAGCACAGGAGATGGGTAAAAATATCAGCGCAATTTGTACTGAGACCAGACCAAGGTATCAGGGTAGAAAAACAGCAAAAGAATTAGTAGAGGCTGGAATTCCAACTATACAGGTGGTAGATAGTGGTATGCGTTGGATTGCGAGGAGAGAATCAATAGATATGATCTGTATTGGTCTCGATGCTGTGACATCTCAGGGTACTGTTCTCAATAAAATAGGTAGTAGATTACTTGCACTCGCTGCAAAAGAATCTGATATACCATTCTATGTTGCAGGACCCCTGCTAAAATTTGATAGTGACACAGTTTTTGGACAGAGAACAGTAATTGAGATGAGGGATGATTCTGAAATACTCAAAGATTGGAAAGACTCTCCAAAGGGATTACAAGTGCTTAATCCGGCATTTGAATCAGTATCAAGAGATCTTATTGATGGAATGATCACTGAGGCAGGTATATTCCCACCAACACTAGTATTTAATATTGTTAGAGATGAATATCCATGGATGATTTTTGAATAATATATTTGTATAAAGTGAGAATTGAAATTTTTTTGAAACGTATAGTATTGGATAATATATTAATAAGGTGTAATTTATTTCCACGGATATTCTCATTGATTTACAATTTAATCAGTATTCTGAGAATATTATCAGGTTGATTATTAATTTATTGAAGCCACTTAATTTGTATTTTCAAAGTTATGATGATGATACAATTGATCCTGTGAATATTGGACTGAATATTCTGACTTCATCTTCAGATAGATCTGAAATGATCTCTCCAACCTCATCCCTTGTAATTAATCTGTAATACACTCTTCTCATATCCATAAGATTTGGTCGCTGTCTGATGATTTTTTTCTCCCTCAATCTTCTCAAAGCATATTTGATATCCTTTGCAGAATACTTACCAATTGATTTCTGGATTTGTGAGGGGGTCATGGGTGAGCCGTTACGGGCCATAAGATCTAATATTTCGATAGTTGGTTTAGGTAGCTTCATATTTATCTATATTTAATATAGACATTTAACTTAAAAAGGTAGATGATGGTTTTGATTATCTTCTACCCGATAAGTTAAATATCATGAGTTCGAATAAGATGTATTTCTGAACCTCGAAGTATTGTAAGTGAAAAATATGCATTTATTTTTTGTCAATCTAGATTATCAAAAAATATCAAGTTTATAGTTATCGATGTCTGTACTCAAATATAGTATACAGTGTATAGTAATTATTATTATCCTTATGACTGATTTGTAAGAGCTTTTACCAGTTCAACTGCCTCATTATCTTTTGCCCATTGGAGTAGTGCATCATCTTCAATTACACCCTGCAGAGCTGCATCTTTTGCCTGGTTCATTGCAGTTGCACCGGCAGCAGAGCCATCGGGATGTCCATGAATTCCTCCACCAGCAGTTATGACAACGTGTGGTGCAAGTGCATCAATGATCTTACCAATATTGCGCACTCCAACACCACCAGATGCAATAGGTATAACCTGTTTCATATTACCAAGATCACCCATCAATTTTTTATTACTGCTGAGTACCTCTTCTTTATCCTCCTCAATCTTACCATAACCCATTTTGCCAAATATAGTACCTGTATGTATACCATCAACACCTGCAAGTCTGTACATCAACGCTAGCACTTTCATGTGAATTCCATGATCATGATGTCGGGTCAATGCACCATGCATTGCACGATGTGCATGAATTGGCAATCCATAATCCTGTTCCCTGATATGTTGCACTGCTGAGAAGCCAGTTGTGACAACATCGATCATGAGACATTTACCCCCCTGATCAACCACATAATCTGCTCTTTTCATCATTGTAGAGATAGAACCGGTAATATTTGCAGCATAGATTACCTGTCTACCAGTCTCGGATTTTATTTGATCTGCATATTCCAACACTCTGCCTATCCTATCCTCGAATCTGCAGAAATCCTGATCTGTCTGTGGTTCATCATCCTTTACCCATGTAATACCGGAGGTACCATCCACACCACGCCATGCATCATATGTTGTCTTGGCATGTACATCTGGAGGAGATCCAAGTTTTGGTTTTACAATTGTTCCAAGAATTGGACCCTGATCAATACCAATGATATCATAGATACCTTTTGGGCCATGTGCAGGTCCTGGAAATGTATTGATCAATTCGTTTGGTATATGTACATCATTAACTCTCAAATACTCAAGTGAGTTCATTCCATATACATTACCTGCAAAAAGACTGAGCATCTGTGGAATATTATTTGCCTCAAATAACTCAAGTGGGTATGCAACTTTCAGCTTAGCTTCAGTATCAGATAATTTCTCTACCTGAAATGTTTTGGCAGATAGTTTTCTCAAAATATCATCAGTCATAGCTGCAACTCTTTGCCATGTACCGACACTTGATTCAGCTGGTATCTCATGATATACCCTGTTAAGATTCCCCTTTGGTACAATTACCTTGAAATCAACTATTACATTAGCATCAGGATCTGCATTGAAATCCTCATTATAAAATTCTTTGTCCATATATGACATATAGTTTTCAACTCTGTATTATCAATGAAAGTACAATCTTCTTTTTAACTCTTTGAAAAGAGAAACAGTATTTGACAAAAATAAATTCTATGATAATAATTATTCTTTCAATGCATCATATACTTCTTTTACTTTTTCCTCATCAAGATTGAGATCTTCCAGAGCTTTCTCAAGAACAGCCATCACCATCACCATATCATCACCTATTGTCTGCAATATCATACTAGACCTCATATCAACAGGCATTTCCATAACAGCCAGTTTTGTTAACACTTGATACCATATTTCAAAATCAGTTAACTGTGAGGCTGCCTCTTCCCGTTTTTCTGCATCAGTTACACTCAAGATATATTATATTTTTATCACATATATTTTATCTTAGCGCTTATCAAAATCTAAAATGCTAAAGAATATAACTTTGATTAATATAGTAATGTTTAGAGAGTTTATTTTTTGCTTTATTTTTTACCCGTTAACAATGTGAACATAAAATACAGCATGAAAAATAGAATTACTCTATATTTCATATAATTGATGTAAATTATCAATTAAATCAGTTATTTTACCGCTTTTTCAATCGTTCAGATCTCGGAATATAGGAAGAGTGGATATGTACAGATACTGATTTATCTCCACCTCTGGCTTATCCATAGTCTTATTCTCCAGATTTACCTTTTGTTCAAATAACTCAAGCTCTTTAGAGAAATTGAAAAATAGTTCAATAAAATCCCTTATCTGATTATACTTCGTCATTTTAATAGATTTAGATGAGAAAGAGAAATTCCCCATCGGAAATGACTGTTCAGTCAAATATTTTATTTTCTCTGCTTCACCATCTATTTCCAATAATTTTTCATATGTGGAGTTTATTGTCTCAATACTAATTCGTTCTATATAGTTATTGATCATATTAATAGATTTAATATGAGTGATTGCATTATGAAATTCCGGATCTGTTAAAGAAGCAACAAAATATTTATAAAATTTCTCAAGATTAATATTTTCAAGAAATTCTTCTAGATCGGGTTTTTCATTTGGTATTTGAAGTGCCATTTTTGTCATATCAGACAGTTTATAATATTTCCCCCTTGACATTGCAGATGTTTTTGAATCTATCTCAATTATTTTTTTGTCAATCAGTTTTTTTACTTGATTTAGCACTGTTGTCTCTCCCTTGTCTATCAATCGTGATATTTTTTTAAGGTTAAGTGATTCATAGATATGTAGACTAATCACAATACCCATACCAATTCCTTCCTTGAATAGATTATCCCTGAACTCTTTTAATTCCAACTCTTCAGATTGCTTCAAATTTTTCACCAATTTAAAATTAAATATTTAAGTTATAAGTTTTATATTGTATATGGCACCCAAAAGTTTACAAAAATTTAAATATTTGAAAAAATGCATTTATTTAAGTATTGAATAAATTCAAAAATTGAATATTCATTGAAAGAGGCATAATTATGGAAAATACTAGTAAAAAGCCAAGATTAATTGAACTAATTAAAAATAAAAATTTCTCAGCAGTGTTCACTGGTGGGTTAATATCAGACATAGGCTCCAATTTTGTTTTTATTGCAATAATGTTTCTTGCAATATCTATGACTTCAAGTCTAACTATTGAAAAATCAGCACAGGCAGTTGCATTGATTATGGTGGTTCAGATAATCCCAAGTTTAATTATTGGACCTTTTGCAGGTGTGGTCGTGGATCGGTTTGATCGCAAAAAAATAATGATAGCAGCAGATATTATCGGAGCAAGTACATCATTCATGGTATTATTTGCAACATCCATCAACCATCTCTATATATTTGCATTCTTCAGCTCATTTGCAAGATTATTCTTCTATCCTGCAAGAGGTGCATCTATCCCAAGAATTGTAGATCCAGAACAATTGGTGCAGGCAAATGGATTAACACAGACAATGACACAGTTATCTGCATTGATAGGCCCTGCACTAGCAGGAATAGTTGTATACAACTATGGTTATGATCTGGCATTTATTATTGATGGTGTATCCTATCTTATCTCTGCAATCCTTATATTTACAATTAACACAGATCTAAAACCATTATCAAAAGGTGAGGCAAGTGTTAAGCAGTTAGGTAGAGACATGAAAGAGGGATTAATGTTGATCATGAATGATAAAATAATCTCATACATATTGATATTATTCTTCATATTACTTTTAGGAATCGGTATGATAAATCCATTGCTGGCATTTTATCTCAAATCCAGTTTTGGACTCTCCGAGAAGGATTTTGGTTATATAATTAGCTTCTCAGCTATATCTGGATTTATTGGTGCAATATTAATCACTGTGAAAGGTCAGATAAAGAGAAAATTGACTATGATCACAACTAGTACATTTATTGTTGCAATTTCAATGAGTATTCTTGGGTATGCACCTAATTCTTCAAATCCTGTACTTTTACTGTATTTAGCAATGGCATTGATTGGTATCATCAACATATCTATCAACATACCATTGGGAGCACTATTCCAGGCAATTATTGAGGATAAAAACATGGGTAAAATAAATGCATTTATGGGTACAGCTCTATCACTGGCACAGGTATCAGGTGCTGCCCTCGCCACATATCTTGTTGGATACATGGCAATCAGTAATGTGTTCACATTTGTAGGAATATTCACTGCCATTGTTGGTACTTTTGGAATGATTATCATGAAAGTTAAGAATTTAGAAAACATTGCCCAGGAAAGAGAAGCGGAGAATATCAATAGAAAACACAGAGAAACAAATAATGAATTAAAAGAAATTGAACATGATTAGCTAACATACCAATATTTTAATAAAAATAAAATCAGTTAGCATCTTCAATTTTCATTTTTATTATGAAACATCGAATGACAACAAAAGAACCTTTTTTAATATCAGACAAGTAAGGTATATTGTTAATCATGTTATTATGATTATTTCTTGATTACCTTTTGAAAGTAATTTAGACGGGCACTTATATCAGACCGGTAGATAGCCTCCTTGGCGTGGAGGAGGCCACGGGTTCAAATCCCGTAGTGTCCATATTGAGAGATATGCTACTGGAAAGTATTTATACGTGTATTATAACATAGACACTCAGATAGGGTCTTCTTTTGTGAGAAGATTAAAATATAACTTAGAGATATTATTTTGGCTTGTGGAATAACCATACAGTGTCGAGTACAGAAGATACCTGAGTTTTAAAATTATTTTTCCCAATCTTCTTCAAATAGTTTTTAGATGGAAGAGAATAGACATTACTGTTGA
>JAJRQD010000063.1 GCA_024280435.1 archaeon
ACAATTTTCTTTGAGTACAATCTATATCCCGGTAAATTGCATGATTGCATTTTGTCTGCATTGAGATTGAATAGCAACTCTTTTGCCTCAACAATATTTTCAGGTACTCTTGTAATCCATGGAAAATCACATGCTTTTACAGTTGTGGCACTGTAAAAAGAAGAATCAAAGACAAATGTCTTTGATTCATCAAATATCGCAGTAATGCTCTCACCATATTTTTTTGTCATTTCTCTTAATGAAACTTTGTCTGATTCATTACCATCCAACGTACTGATGAATACAGGTAAATTATCACATGTTACCATTGAGATTAAGAACTGTTTGAGGTCCTTTCTTTCATTTTTACTGTAATCATAAGTAATTTCAATCGCATTATCAAAATTATTGGTGCCATATTTTCCATGAACTTTCATTATACTGGTATCACCATGTAAATATTGTGATTGAAAATCACTATATTTACTAAAAGCCACACTGCTAATTTTCAGAAAAATTGCTTCCAGATCATGCCCATAGAGTTTATCCAGTGTACGACCCAATACATCATCTGTAAAATCTTTTGCACGTAAATTTTCAGCTATTAATCTATGAACTGGCTTACCATCCAGGTATTTGGATAACAGATACAATGGTCTCATAAAAATGGCAAGTATATTCAATATCATTGCTTTTGTTGCTTGCCCACAACTAACTGTCTGATTATGATGAATTCCAATGAATTCATCAATGATATCTGAAATTCCAATATCATCACATATAACTGCAATAACTCCTAGATGATCAATTGAAGTGCTAAATTGTTCAAAATCAGACATCTAACATCAGTAAATTACAATTAGATACAAGTATTTGCAAAATACTTTAAAATAAAGGAATTTGAGTATACTAAAGAATAAAGAAATGCTTTTATTGCCATAATACACGGTGATAGGGCGATTTGAGTCTACAGTAACGCGCCCTAGAAACGCACAATTATCAAATATATATACTTCAATTTTTTATGAGTGTGTATAAAAAAAAGATTATTGTTTAAAATTGATTTCGCGGAAAGTGGGATTAAACTCATAAGCTAATAAAAAGGTAAATTAATTAATGGGAGAAAGAATAGTTATGAACGTCAATCAAGATATTTTAGGTGGTTTGATTGGTTTCATTTTTGCATTCGGATTATACGTAATCACCTTAATTATTGAAATGATAAGGAAATCTATAAATAAAAAGGATGAAAAAAATGCAATACTGGCCTCTGTAATCCATGATTTAGAACTTAATAAATCCAAATTAAGTCAATTAACCACCGAAACTGAAAGCGGAATAATTCCTTACTATAATTTAAAACCCGATACTAAATTATATGATAAGGTCACGGATTATTTAAATTTAAGGGATACAATAGAATCGGATCTAGACAAACAGTTACGTGAAATCAGATTTGAGTATTTTCACATAGAACGAAAAATCAATGCTATTTGGAACATACTTAATGGAACAGCGGTTGAAAAGCAAAAATATGTAGCAAGGCAGGAAGAAAATGTCGAAAGCGGTTTTTCAATAATGTCAATTCAAAATACTAATATTTCAAAAATGCTATTAACTACATTAGTACCTCATACTAAGGCTACATATGATCTCGTAGTATCACTGATTAATTTAATAAACGAACTGATAAGCTAGGATTTTTCTCTAACGGGCAAATTTTTATCTAAACCATGTTTGGTAGCATAATCTTGCAGGATTTCAAGATCATTGTGTAAAACAAATTCATCATCAGCGATATAATGTGCTTTTAACTGCAAAAGATCTTCGATTAAAAGCTCATTTCTATTTTTCAGAGCTTCGAAGTTATTTTCATCATTGATAATTTCGTAGATAATGTTTATGTATGTTGCTATTCCTGCTCCAGATGCAACCATTTGCATACCCTCAAACTCTTCAAAGAATTTCGGATGAGGATGGTAACTATCTGTGGTAATACCTACAAGTTGAAATTTTCCATGATTATTAATAAAAACAGGACCACCAGAAAATCCGGAAATTGCTTCTGTATTTAGTAATAACCTCATTTTATCTTGTGAATATCCAAGATATGTTGTTTTCGATAAGTAGGGTAACCAAACAGGATATTCTTTATTTTCATACCATTTAATGACTTCTTTTGATAGACCCAGCTTTTCTGCTTCTTTAGGATCTACTTTTTTCGTTATTGCTGATTTAGATAATCTAAATCCAAAACTCAAACCTTCTGATATATTTGGTTTTAGTACTCCAATAAAAGTATCATCATATGTAATACTTTCGTGAATAATTGCACCCTTTACTTCTTGGCTAATCTTCAATGGAATTATGGCAACGTCATACTCTGTATTCACTAAAATGTCAAACTTCTTATCAATAATCGTTCTAGGTAAAAGAAACCTCTCATCAGCTTTTATTCTCCCCTGAAAACCGAAATTTGTGTTCAAAGGTTTACCGCTGTCTTTATCAAACAAACAATGGTAAGCTGTAACAATAAAATCAATATTGTAATAGCATAAAAGGAAAGCTGAACCACCATTTATTGTGCTGTAACTTGAAACACCTTGAATTATTGGGAGACAGCATGTAGAAACTTTCTCATCTAACACCGAAGAATCAATAATACTGTAATTGTGTGTTTTTCACCCCATGTCCTTAGTTTATAAACTAAGGACAATTTTAATCTACTATTGACGCGAAAGTTTGTTTGGAATTGTTATGATTTTTACATTTTTCAATCATTTATTTAATACTTATTATGGGTTATTAATTATGTAGAAACGCTTAAATCTAGGCATGTAAATTCTATTTTATGGATTATGATTTTCCATATGACCTCTAATGCTATTATCTTTAAAATGATACATTGGTCTAAATGGGACAATATTACCAAGTTTGAGGTAATTAAATACCTTTTCAACAGTGTATTGTTGTCGATATAACCACATGAGACCTATTGCACTTGTCTTAAAGTCATTACTTCTATAAAATGATTTACCAAGATGATCAATTGTATCCTCTAATGCCTCTTGATTGATCCAAACACTATAATTCACATCACCATCTATTCCCTCTATTTGATAGTTAATAGAGTCAAGATATCCTTTTCCTATCAAATCTCTTATTTTTTTCTCAATTTCGGCCATAGATCTCCATTTTTTATAATTGAGTCTTGCTGTAAACCATTTCTGAATACTATCAAGTTTTTTTTGTATCTTTTTCATTTTATTCACACTGTTGTAATGCTGTTTGCGGGGATCAAATACAATAAACAGTCGGAACTTTATACCATGAAATTCACATTCTGTTTCTTCAATTCCAATTTTTTTACCGTTTGGTAACAACTGTAACTCAAAGTCGTCACACATAAGCAACAAATTCAAGTCTTTATGAGAGGAAGGACGTACAGAGCAGATAAATTTTATTTTTTCACTATCAAGGCCTTTTATGGATTCACCTGAAATGTTACCTTTATCAAAGATCACTGTGATTTCAGAAGGATTGA
>JAJRQD010000064.1 GCA_024280435.1 archaeon
AATTCATTAAAGAATTTATGAAAAACTTTGCCAATCAGTTTAAATCCATTGATCAAAATGAATTGGCTGATGTATTTAAAAGATTGAATGAAGTTGATCCAGAAGAGATAGAAAACATGCTGAAAAAAATGTTTGGCGAGGGTTTTATTGAGAAGATGGGTTCAATAGGTGAAGGTATGTTTGGTCACCTTGGTGAGAATTATGATCCAAGTAAATTTGACCCCAGTAAATTTCCAAATATGAAAAATTTCAAATTTGATATGAAAAATTTCACATTTACACCCGACAATAAGCAGGAAAAAAATATTGTAATAGAAGAAGCTGCTTATTTTGAGATTGTGGATAAAACAGAGAGTGAACTAGAAGTAATAGTTGATCTTCCTGGTATCACAGATCAAAGACAGATAAATTGGGAGGTAATTGAAGGTGATCTAAAGTTAGATGCCAATGCTACTGATCTCAAATATCATGCATTGATACCATTACCTGAAAATGTAAAGGTTCAGAAACATCAAACATATCTAAAAAATTCAATATTTATTATTCCCTTAAGGAGAGAGTAAAAGTTGGACTTACTCGATAATATAACCTCAAAAAGACCTCTTTCTAGTTTGCAAAGACCTGATGTGATTGAATACCAATCAGATTATATCCCTAAAGATATTTTTATTGTATATGGTTCTGAAAAGGATGATACAATCCCTGCATTACTGGTACAATTATGGAAATTTGAAGGTGGATATAATCATGGAATATACAATATTGTAGTGAATGATCTAGGTGTTAATACATCCGTGAGTATTTTTGAGCCAAAAAAAATAGTTGGACAGATTATTAAAATATTGAACTATCGTTCCAATATACAGACGTTGACTGATAAAGAAGTATTTGTAATGAATATGAAACCATCTGAATTATTATCTGAAAAGAATGATGAATTCTGTCTTCCATATGAATGTGTTATTATTACAGAACAAGGTGAGATGGTACTAAATATCCCCGACTGGACACCAGAGCAGAGATTACCTGTTGATAGAATAAAAATAGGTACATTTATAGAGATTTGGGAAATTCAAGATAAATTAGGAATAATGAAAGTATTGAAACTGTGAACTAAATTGGCATACTGGGATTCGAACCCAGGACCTCCTGCGTGTGAGGCAGGCGTTATAACCGAACTAAACCATACGCCAATAGTTGAATTAGTACTCAAATTATTAAATAATAAAACCTTCTTAAAATTCTTGATACATTAATATAGTATCTCACTATTTTCTATTAATTATCAAGTTAAATTTTAACTTAGCTACAAAAAGCCTCTTCATTCAAGTGATGATTCACTCTAGCACTATCTGCTTAAATCAATTTACAATAAAAGATAGGGACGGCCGGATTCGAACCGGCGACCCCCTCGGTGTAAGCGAGGTGCTATAACCGGGCTAAGCCACGTCCCTATAACGCAAATGCGCACGTCGTTGGCAGGACTCGAACCTGCGATCTTCCGGTTAACAGCCGGACGCTTTAGCCACTTAGCTACAACGACTTTGATACTCCCAAAAGAAAATATCTGAAACTAATTTGTTTCTCTTTTCATTATTAAAATGATTTGCGTTGGTGTCACTAAGTACTTATCAAAAAATATTCTCTCATTATGAAAAGTCCTTTTTGTATTACCTAATTAAATATATATGTGATCTATAATATTTTAATATGTAACTCAGATGAATTACATGCAAAAACTTGAATTCCTATACTTTTAATTGAAAAAATTAATACTAATAATTAAAAACAGGAATACAGATAATAGTTCCTCGATAAGCTTATAAGATTAGTCCTAATTTATAATATGCATTACTAATTTGTAATGGAGGAAAAAATATGGCTATGATGATACCTGTGCCCCAAAGAAATGTTATTGTGTGGATAATTTTATCCATAGTGACATTTGGACTTGCTGGAATTATTTATATGATAATAAATTTCAGTGATTTAGAAAAATTTGCTAGACAAGTACAACAAAGATCAAATGTTGTAATTAATGTTCCAACAGGAATACTCGTTTTGATTCCAATAGTAAACATATGGATGCTTATGCAAAAGTATGATATTTTAAATTTACTTCTCAACGCTTCTGGATTACAAATCCATGATCGTGTAATGAGTGGACTGATGATATTAATAATGATGTTCATACCATTTATAGGATGGTTAGTACTTCTAATACAATTCTTTAAATGGCAAGGATTAATGAATCAAGCATCTATTATGTTGATGTCTGGTAACTAATTACATTAGATATTTATAAATAAATTGACTAAATCCAAAATATTATTTATTAAACAAAAAATATTCAAAAATATGACTGAAATATTATATCTAGAGAATGCTTATCTAAAAGAAATAGAGGCAATTGTCACACACGTACTTGATAATGGAGTTATATTGGATAAGACTATTTTTTATCCTGGTGGTGGTGGTCAACCAGAGGATAAAGGTCTAATTATCTCAGATAAGGAGTATTCTGTGAAAGGTTTTGATAAAAATAATAGGGGAATGGTTCACTTGATAGAAAAAGGATTATCTGTTGGTGATATAGTTACACTAAAAATTGACTGGGAGTATCGCTATCAACTGATGCGTCATCATACCGCATTGCATCTGCTTTCTGCAGTTGTTAATGATAAATTTGAGAATACTAAAGTTACAGGGGGTAATATTCATTTTGACAGAGCTAGACTTGATTTTGATCTTCTTGAATTTAAGAAAGATATGGCTCAGACTGTAATTGATGATGTAAATAGAATTTCAAAAGAAGATCATGAAGTATCAATTTCATTCATGCCAAGAGAAGAAGTAGAGAAAATCCCAGAATTACAGAGAACAACTGTTGTTTTACCTGCTTCAATCACCCAGTTTAGAATTGTAACGATCGGAAATGTTGATATACAGGCAGATGGGGGGTTACACGTTGCTTCCACAAGAGAAATTGGTGAGATTAAACTTGTGAAGACGGATAATAAGGGTAAAGGAAGGAAAAGAGTAACAATTTCTATTGTTTAATTATTCTCGTGTATAAATCTAGATTGTTTATTTGCAAGCAGATATATTTTTGTAAATAGTGTGGCAAAAACTTCTGTACACATTTCTTTCTCTTCTATTCTGTTACTTAATCTATTGTAATCCAGTATTTCCTCAACAAATTCAATCATCTCATCTAATGTCATAAGCTCTGTGTAATATGCATATGCTACCAATGCCTCTCCTGCATCTGCAACCTTGTCAGGCTTAGTTCTTTTTCCAAGTACCGATCTTAAATTTGCAATTTCCATAGCATCTCTGAGACAACTATCCCATACGTGTACCCCTCCATGCTTTCCCCGAAATGCAATTCTCACAGTAGAATAAATAAAATTAACAAGAAAATCACCAAGCTGTGCAAGATCCTTGGATTGTAATACTACACGTAATAACTTGCTTTTCAGTACATCTTGAATATATGGATTTTTTTGCATTGTATTCAACCTAGGTAGGTATCTTCAAATGCTTTTTTGAATTGAATTGCTTGTTCTGCAACTTTTTTAGCGGCACTAAGAAGGGCGTCCTTGGGGTCCACAGTACCATCAGTTCTAATTTGGAACATCAATGACTGTTCAAATGTTCTATCTCTGGCATATCCTGCCAATGTAACACCTTCTTCCTCAAGAGCAACAATTCTCAATAGATTGAACAATGTGTGTGGATCTTCTTTGATCTGCATTCGCATGTAATCTTTCTCATAAATTTGAATAGTAATTTTCATAATTATTCCTCTCTATTCTTAGTTTCTTTTACTATATCAAAAGGACTACTATCTAGCTCCTCTCCATTTTTCAGAAAAACTATTTTTCCTCCTTCAAAAAAATCATTGAGATTAATCTCTTCTCCCTCAGGTACCTCTATTGTTGGACGTAATTCTGGTTTGTCAACAAGTTCCTGCATTTTTTTATAGGCAATCTCTTGATCAATTGCAAAATGAAATTTACCATCAACCATTTTTAATATATCATTTTCTAATCCTATATTTCCCATCTCAAACATATCTAAGTTTGATTTCATATAAAGTAATGAGAAAAATCTCTGTATATCTCTGTTCTGTGCAGAAATCATCTCCCTCATTGCTTTTGCTGCTTTTTTATGTATTCTCTCAATCTCAAAATAATTCGCATTTGTAATCAGCATATTCTCATCAATTTTTGCATCAAATCCATAAATTTCAATTGCCTTCTTGAAATATTTCAATTGTAATTGTGGTTTGAATAATTGGGATAATAATTCATTGTCATAGATATATGAACCATCATTATCAAGTACTGCATTATTTATCTGATTTGAAATCATAGATAATCTATTGATAACAGTATGCAATTCACCTCTTTCTCCTTGCATATTTAATGTGATCTTGTCACCCTTACTTTCTACATGTACATACCTATCCCCAATTATTTTCAGAGCATAATTCAGAAATAAATCCTTGCTTACAGTCGTTGGAATATTAAATACCATGGATTGAGAGTGATATCTCATTTTTTTCTTCCCCATTTGTTATCAGAACTCTGCTACTATGTTTACATTACCGTAGTCAATTGCTGTTTTTCTCTTCTGTATGTGTTCACAATTACTACATTCCAACAAGTCTCGCCTCACCTTCTCGACTTCTTCTCCACATTTCTCACATAATGTGAAGATTACGCCCCCATCATTGCTTTTTGTTTCTAATTGTATTGGAATTGTCTTAGCATCGATAACAGTTGCTCTGATTATATCTCCAACTGCATACAGATCATCTAATGAACTAACATATTCTTTGGAAGTATCAGATATATGCATGATAGCAGATAAATCTGGAATTATTGGTTTATTATTGATATACTTGATATTAATTCTACTTGAACTTCTACCCACATTAATTATCTCGCCTATTACCTTATCATACCTTTTTATTCCAAGTTTGCGTTTTTGAAATGGTATCACATTGGCTTTATATCTCTCTTTATCAATAAACACTTTCCCAAACAATGATCCTCTTACTTCTCCATTCTCAACATAAGTACCCTCTGAAGGTAAAAACTCTTCTTCTACACCTAATTTTGCTGAGGGAAATACTTTATTATCTACATTTGTCATAATAATCTCTAAACTTTATATATAGATATGCTTTATTTACTCTTCCTTATCTGTCAGTACTAATATTGTATTTCCATAACAACTATATTCTTAATATTTCGATATAAATTAAGAATAAACACAAAATTACGTATAACAAAAACTATGTGCATAAATACTTTAATCTCCTTAATTTTGCAATATTTAATGCTCACAGCTCTTATTAATTTATGGGAATCACAATAGTTCGCGACCTTCCAATATATCCTGTGGAACTAGTTGAAATTAGAAAGTATATGTCTGTAAAACTCTACCATACTGTCTATCAGTATATCTGGTTCTTCATTTATGGCTGATTTGTAAGTATGTGGCTGTGGAATTGATATAGATCGAATTCCTGCATTTTTAGCAGCACCCACGTCTGATGCAGTATCACCAACTAACCAGTATTTCTCAATATTATTGTCGTTATATTTATCAAAATCAACTCCCATCTTGTTAAAAGCAAGTTCAATTGGTTCTATATGTGGTTTTTTGTTTTTAACCATTTCGGCTCCTATGATTGCATCAAAAAAATCAAGTAAATTTACTTTTTTCAGTAATTTTTTAGCTATGCTGGCTTCATTTGAGGTAACAATAGCCATTTTTATATTTTTGTCTCTTAAAAAAATAAGTGTTTCTCTGACTTTCTCAAATACTATTGGCATTGAATCGGGGTGATCTGCATATTTATGGAAATATTCCCAGAAATGGGCGTCGATTTTTCCATAGTCCTTTTCCTTCACATCTAACTGTTTTGCAGTTTCAATACTACTAAGACCTGCTAATGATGCAATATAATCCCTATCTTTGGGTGGATAATTATATCTCTCAAGACCTGTATAATATGCATCAACCACAGCATCTGAATTATCAATCAATGTTCCATCTAAATCAAATAGAATAATTTCTGGTAATTTATCCATAAATTTATTTTAATTGAAAATAAATAAATTCAACTTTTGTTACATCATTTAATTATACAAATAAATATAAATTTTATCAATTCAACAATTATATCTGGGTTTGTGTATACATTATTTTTTACTTTTCTTACTAAGCACAGGGTTTTTGGCAAGACTGAATTCATCTAATCTAGAACTACCTGTAAGTAAAGGCATTCTATGTACTGCATCAGGATCTTCATAAGCTAGATCTGATATCTCTTTCAACGCTAAAACCATATGATCAAGATTTGTACGTGTTTCACCCTCTGTTGGTTCAAACATCATTGCCTCATGAACTATAAGTGGGAAGTATATAGTAGGACTGTGTACACCATAATCAAGCATAGCCTTTGCAATATCATTGGCTGATATTCCTGTTTCCTGCATCATACGATATGGTGAAGCAATAAACTCATGTTTTCTAGGTACTTTCTCAGATTTGGGTACTGTGAATCCCTTGATTTCACGTACTTTCTCCATCAAGTAATTTGCATTCAACACAGCTGCTTCACATACTTTTTTGAGACCTTCTCCACCATTGCGATAGATGTAGGCAAGAGACCTTAGGTTAACTGCGAAATTACCATAATATCCATGCAATCTACCAATGGAATGGGGTAAATCGAAATCAAATGAATAATGATCTTTCTCCTTATCATACACTGCCATTGGTGATGGTAGATATTTAACAAGTTTGTCAACCACTCCAACAGGTCCAGAACCAGGACCACCGCCACCATGTGGGGATGAGAATGTTTTGTGTAGATTAAGATGCATTATATCAAATCCCATTGAAGTTGCTGTTACCATTCCAATAATACCATTGAAATTGGCACCATCTAAATACATCAATGCTCCAGCTTTATGAACTAATTCACTAATTTTTAGTATATTCGGTTCAAATAACCCAAGGGTATTTGGATTTGTGATCATGAATGCAGCAACTGTATCATCAAGTGCAGCTTCTAAAACTTCTAGATCTACAAATCCCTCTGATGTGGAGGGAAGCTCAATAACCTTGTACCCTGCCATTGCAGCACTCGCAGGATTTGTTCCATGAGCAGAATCTGGTACAAGAACAGTAGTACGTTTGTTATCTTTCCTTTCATTATGATATGCCTGGGCGATAAGCATCCCCACATACTCCCCTTGAGCACCTGCGACCGGTTGCACAGTTACACCTGTAAACCCTGTTATCTTCTTTATAGCCTCTTGAAGTTCATATATTACCTGAATTGAACCCTGCATAAACTGATCTGGTGTATCTGGATGGAGCTCAGTAAACTGCTCAAATCTTGCAATTCTTTCATTAACTTTGGGATTATACTTCATCGTACAACTACCAAGTGGATATTCACCCACATCTACACCATGATTCATTTGACTTAATCTAACCACATGTCTAACCAACTCTAGTTCTGAAACTTCAGGTAATTTTGCAGGGCTAATTCTTTTGTATTTATCTGGTACCTCTACTGAAGGAATGTCCAATTGCATAGGAATATGTGCTCTTCTTCCTGGAGCACCCTTATCCATAATTAATTTCTCATTCCATTTTGCCTGTATTCTCTTATTTTTCATTGCATAACCTCCTTAATACATGCTATGAAATTATCTAAATCTTCTTTGCTCTGTGGCTCTGAAACAGAGATCAATCTGGTGCATCCATCCTCTCCAATAGCTTTTCCAGGTACAAATCCCTTATCAATACAGATTTTCTCAAGTTTATCATGTGTCAAACCGTTAAACTCTGCCAAGAATTCAGAGAAGAAGAAACCATTGGATTTGGGTGCAGTTACACCATCAATCTTATTGAGTTCATTTGCAAGATAATGTGCTCTGTTCATAATTGATTCTGCGAGTTCAATCACACCCTGCTTTCCAAGTGCTGATAGATAGATTGATGCGACCACGGCAGTTAATGCCTGATTAGAACATATATTACTTGTAGCTTTTTCTCTTCTGATATGTTGCTCTCTTGTCTGAAGAGTGATACAATAACCTGCACTGCTTGATTCCAATTCTGTTGTTGCACCAATTAATCTTCCAGGTACTTGTCGTATCCATTTTCTCTCAAATCTGGATGCAAGTATCCCTAGTAATGGACCTCCAGAGTTGACTGGATTGCCAAGTAACTGACCCTCACCTACAACAAAATCTGCACCAAATTCTCCAGGTGTTTTCAGAATTGCCATGGCTATTGGATCAACTCCAACAGTTACTAATCCTTTGAATGCATGTGTTAACTCACAAATTTTCTCAGTATTCTCAATCAATGTCCCATAATAATTGGGGTATTCAAAATAAATGCCTGCAATCTCTCTTTCCTTTTTATCTTTAGCTGCTTCTATTTCTAATATCTCAATTAGTTTTTCACTATCTACGTTACCATTTTTAGATGGAATGAATTCCAACTTAATATCAGTGTATTTGATATATGCATTGGTTACCTCGATTCTATTCGGAGATATAGGTAATGCTACAATAATTTTATTTTTTTTGTTAATTCTATGCATTATCTTGATAGTTTCTCCCATTGCACTTCCCCAATCATACATTGACGCATTTACAATATCCATACCTAGTAATTCTGCAACTTGCGATTGATACTCAAATAATAATTGCAACATACCCTGTGAGACTTCAGGTTGATATGGTGTATAGGCAGTGTAAAGTTCACCTCTTCTCATCAGCTCCTCAAGTACTGCGGGAACATATTGTTGTCTAACACCACCACCTAGAAATGATACTATTGTAGATGGATCGATATTTTTCTTAGCTATCTTGGCAAAAATTCTGGTTAATTCTGCTTCAGAATAAGGTCCAGGAAGCTCTATTGGTTTTTTTAGTAAGATACCCTCAGGTATTTCAGAGAATAGTTCAAGTATATCTGACATGCCAATGGCAGTTAACATCTCATTACGCTCTGATTCACTAGTTCCTATATAGGATTCATAAAATGACATTAAGCTTCTCCCTCTTATAACTCATCTAGTTCTGCTTCAATTACTTTTGCATATTCTTCTGCAGTGATTAATTTGCTCCTATCATCAGATCTTGGTTTGATTTTTATCAAGTATCCTTCCTCATAGGGTGATTGAGCAACAATTTCCGGTTCATCATCCAATTTTTCATTATTCTCAATCAACGTGCAGTCAAATGGTGCATAAATATCTCCTGTTGCTTTCAATGCTTCAACCACAACTATCACCTCACCAGCGTCAAAATCTTCATCCACATCTTCATACTGAATATAAGAGATTTCTCTCAGCATCTTCTGTGCATAATCACTAATACCCATTAACCAGGTTCCATCAGCTTGCTCTAAAGCCCACTCGTGGCTCTTCATATAAAATCGATCCTTGCGGACAATGTAGTCATTAACTTTGATTACATCAGTCATTAAACTTGATAGAGATTGCTAGTTTAAATCTTTTCAATTAGGATAAATTACTAAATTCAATAAAAAATCTCTTTTTTTACGCGATTGTTATAAGATTCACTTATCATTAGATTGATATGATAAATATTTTTAATCATATTATTCTTAATACCTTATAATGAGATTATATAATGAAAACACAGTACAATTATTCAAATTTGCATTGATTGGGTTAAGCGGTATTTTTGTAAATTTTGTAATATTATTTCTCTTTCTAAAAATAATTTCAGAGGAATATGCTTTGGCATTTGCTATTATAATATCTATATCTAATAATTATGTACTGAACAGAATGTGGACCTTTGAATCAAAAGCAGGTATATTAAAAGAATATATCAAGTATGTATTGGGCACATCAATTGGAAGCTTAGTTCAGTATTTTGGTACATTGTGGCTGTATAATATATTTTTATCAAAAAATATCACTGATATTCATATACTAACAAAAATTCCAATAATTTATTTTGCTAATTTAATAGGAATTAGTGTGGGTTTTATTCTTAACTTCATAATATCCAAAAAATTTGTATTTAACCGATCAAAATAAAATTATATTTAATTAAATATCTGTTATTATTGAAAGTGAAAATAATTATTAAATAACTAGCTCAGAAAGGGGGTTATATAACTTTCTAGAGGAATAATTTTGAGTATTAAAATTAGAAATTCAATTATATTGATAGTGACTATAATCAGTTTGCTATCAATGTCTAATGTCCAGGGATTTGTACCAGAGGATATGCAGGTAAAAGCATATACTTTTTCATCTGCAAATGCTAAGAGCAATCTTAATGTCGGTGAATTGGTGAATTTCACAGTTGTGGTAAAAAATCTTACAAATGAAACAATAACTAATGTTACTATATTTCAGCAATATGCGAGATCAATTGTAACGAATGTATCAAAAATGGTAAATACACCTCTTGGTGCATTTAATGGGCCTATGAATTATACCAGTGAATTTGCACCAGCACCCTCACCTGCTCCTTTAGATATGATAAACGTTTTAACAGGTGAAAAATTAGAATTCAACTATTTTAATATAACATATAACAATTTCACTTTGAACCTGCCATCAATTGATGCAGGTGATTCAATTGGAATCGGGTATACATTAAATTTAACGAAAACAGGTACTTTTTCATATGATCCAACAAGAGTTGAATACTATGATCATTGGATGGATAAAAATATAGCAACTGCATCCTCAATGCCTAATATTTTAATTGCAGAACCAGAAGAGAATAAAATAGCACCATTTTTCCCAGAAGTAGAAGTTGATGAGGAAATTGATTATTATTCAATTTTACTCCCATTATTATCTATAATCATGGTTGCTATTTTGAGTAGAATAGTTTATTTTAAAAATCCATTTAATCTATAAAGTTGATCAGTAAAACTCTTATTAACCAATTATTTTATATTTTTTCAATATTTAATAATATCAATGCAACTGAATATCACCGAGATTCGTTATTCATTGAATGGTATATCCGAAGGACAACTACAGAACTTATTTGATCTATTAGATAATGAGGATAATCAGATTATATTCAAAAGAATAAGTGATAGCAGATATGCCCTCTCTTCAGATGATATAATTTTGCTGGGAAATTTTTCAATATCTTTTATTACTTCTGTTTCACAATTTCTTTTTCCACCTTTAATGTTTAAGATTGAAGGAGACTTTATAAGCAGAGATATATTTGATATTTTTGGAGCTAAAAAATGGGAAAGTGAGAATACAACAATCTTTGTTGGAAATACTATAATTCCTGCAAATAACCTGAAAAATGTAATAGGTTATACAATGGGCGATCAGTTTCTTAAATTATTAACAACCACACCAGCAGGTTCTGCATTGAAATCTCTATTGATCACCAAGCCAAAGGGATTATTTGAGGTTGGAGAAGGTTTTGTTAAGATAATTTTTCCATTTCACCGAATTGATTTCATTCTAGATTGGGTAAAACAGGTAATCATGGGTGTGGTCACATTTGATTGGTTATCTGGAGTAACTGATGAACTAGATAAGAAATTAATTGGATGTAATGGTAATTTACCACCAAACTTGGATACTGAAATAATAAAATGGGTAAATTCACTTGATACATTCTCAGTAATTGAATTAGAGAGATCATTCAAAAGAGCATTGAAAGTGGTAATTTGATTTAAAAATATCAGAAAATTAAATTCTAATAATAATTTATTAATAATCAGTAAAATTAAATTATTTAGTGAGTTTAGAAGATTTTTTTGATACAACAGATGAAGATGATAGTCAAAAAGTAAAAAAAAGTAAAAAAGTATTTCCTATGAAGGATAACACTTCTGTATCAGAAAAAACAGTAAAGCAGAATAAAACAGTTAATGAATTTAAATTGGTAGAACATCAGCTAGGTGTTGATATTGAAAATATTTTCTTACTTGATGTGATATATGAACCGAGAAAAAATTTGGCTCAATGTATATTCTACCATGAACCTACTCGATCACTTTACCGATGGAATGATAATACTGGCCATAAACCATATTTACTCACAGATATATCAAAAGATACACTTGAGACCTATGAAGAATTATTGAATTCTAATGAATTTGATAGTATGGAGGAGATTGTGAAAACAGATCTGTTAAGTGGTAGAGATAAAACATACACTAGAGTGTATGGAAAAACACCATTATCTATTGGTGGTTCAAACCAAGCTCTAAGAAATATTATAAATCCTTCATATGAGGCTGATATAAGATATCATCTGAATTATATTTCTGATGTGGGCCTCACACCTGGTACTTATTATTCAGTCAAAGATGGAAAACTTATTCCAGATAAATATATTATTGAGAAAAATATATCTGATGAACTTAAAAAATCATTTGCAGGGGAACACCCAATAAGACTAGCGATGCTTGATGATTATATGCCACTGTTATTCCAATCTTTCCCAGATTTTCTAAGGTGCGCATTTGATATTGAGGTTGGTTCTGAAAAATCTAAAATGCCAAATGTGAATAATCCAATATATGATATTATATCTATTGCAATGGTTGATACTGATGATAGAAAGATCTGTTGGGTTTTGAATAGAGATGAGGTTGATCAGAAATTTCAAAGAGATGATGTTGATATCAGACTATTTGATCTGGAGATTGAACTTCTAACTGATTTTTTTTATGTTATCGATCAGTATCCAATTGTATTATCATTTAATGGTGATAATTTTGACTGTCCATATCTTGTGAATAGAGCACTTAGGCTTGGAATAGATAAACCCGATATTCCAATAACCATACGTAGAAATAACAGTCCATTCAGTAATTCTATTCATATTGATATACATCAGTTCTATAGACAGGCTTCAATCCGTCTCTATGCATTTTCAGGAAAATATGAAAGTGCCTCACTTGATGCATTATCTAAATCACTGCTTGGAGGTGGTAAATTAGAACATTCTGATGTATGGATAAATGAAATGGATCTGGAAACTCTAGTTAAATATAATGTAATAGATGCTGAATTGACATTGGAGTTAACACAATTCGACAATGATATCGCAATTAACCTGATGATAATTTTGATGCGTATATCAAAAATGCCTATATTTGATTTTTCAAGAAGTGCTGTATCACGTTGGTTACATATGTGGCTAGTATTTGAACATAGGAAAAGAAATTGTATTATTCCAAGAAAAAGTGATATAATGATGATCAAAGGTGGAGGAATGAGTGATGCTATAATTGATGGAAAAAAGTTTCAAGGTGCAATTGTCCTGGACCCACATCCCGGCATATGGTGGAATGTCCATGTATTGGATTTTGCATCACTGTATCCGTCAATAATAAAGACAAAGAACTTATCCTATGAGACTATTCGATGTCAACATGATGAATGTAAGTCGAATTTGGTACCTGGACTTAATCATTGGATCTGTGATAAACAAGAGGGAATGTTCTCAATTCTACTTGGTTTTATCAGAGATACCCGAGTAAAATGGTTCAAACCTAAATCTGGAAAAAGAAATCCAGATGAGAAAGATAGAAGGATAAATCATATCATTCAAGCATCACTCAAAGTTCTTATCAATGCAGGTTATGGTGTGGTGGGTTCTGAAGCATTTGATTTCTATTGTCTCCCCGTAGCAGAATCAACCACTGCATTTGCAAGAGATGCAATTATCGCTACAAGAGATTATATTGAGAATGAGATGAAAGTAAAAGTGATATATGGAGATACTGATTCTGTATTCATTCTAGACCCATCTCCAGAGCAGATAAAAGATGTTATGGCATGGGGAGATGAGAATATAGGTATTGAACTTGGTACTGATTATGAATTTAGATATGCAGTATTCTCTAATCGAAAGAAAAACTATTTTGGAATAACAAAAGATGGAAATGCGATAGTTAAAGGATTGATGGCAAAGAAAAGTAATACTCCACAGATTATCAGAGACACTTTTACTAAAATGCTTACACTTTTGAAAGAGGTAAAGACTAAAGATGAACTAGAAGTTGCAAAAATCAAAATAAACACTGTCTTGAGTGATATGGTAAATAGATTAGAAACCGGTAATTTCTCAATTGATGATATAAGTATCAGGACAACACTTTCTCGAAAAATAAAAGAATACACTACATGGACACTGGCCGTTCAAGTAGCAGCACAGCTGGTAAATGCTAAAGTGAGAAAGATCAATCAATTTGCAGTGGGAGACCGTATTGAATTCATAAAAGCCAACAAAGCTGTTCCCGTGATAATTCCAGAAGGTTTCGCATTTGAAGTGGGTGAACAACGCAATGCCTCTGTAATACCAGTAGAGTTAATTGATGACAAAACTAGATTAAGTGGTAAAATTATAATTGATATGGCAGAATCTACTTTCTCCCAGATATTGCAATCTATTGGTATTGATTGGGGGCGCATTATGGGTAAAACATCTCTAGATGATTTTTTCTGAATATATCCTTATTTTACTGATTTGAACATATTGTGATAGAATAATGTAAGTTAAATTAGAAATCTAATCTATCGATCGAAAAAAAATCTAATAATTTTAAAGAAAGAAAACCATTTGAGATTTGAAGAATGAGTATTGAAACAATTATTAATCAAGGAGGTACACTTGTTATTGATCCATATAATACATCCTTATCTCCAGACGAATTCCTTACCAAATATGGGAATATAGTGGATTCTCTTTGTATTGTTGCCAAATCTGAGCATGGATCCACTTACTATCAGAGTAGTACAGCACCCAAAGATCCAAAGTATGGAGAATTATTCTCTGCATTCAGTCAAATTGCTACTGATATTGGAATACAGACATTTGCTCTGATACACGGTAATATGGATGCTTACTTCTCGCGAGATCCAAATTTCCAGATGCAAAGAAGTGGAGGAAATCCAGTACCAAATTATGTATGTTTGAATCAAAAAGTATACTGGCAATATTTATCTGCAATTACTGCTGAGATCACAAATACAACTGCAAT
Organism: archaeon; assembly: GCA_024280435.1. GTDB lineage: Archaea > Asgardarchaeota > Heimdallarchaeia > Heimdallarchaeales > Kariarchaeaceae > JAJRQD01. The sequence goes on from JAJRQD010000064.1 coordinate 15,064, forward strand.
TGATGGAATCATTCTGAAAGATGTGCACTATCCAAGAGATACCGCATGTTTTTGTGATAATTGTAGAATGTCATTTGCAACAGATTATGATTATAATCGTGATTTCTCTCTAGAACAATTGAAAAGATCACCAAAGATAAATACATGGAATAATCTTAGACAACAATCTACCAATGGATTAATATCTAGTATAGTTCAAAGAGTTCATTCAGAAAGAAAAGTTGATGTCTTATCTGAAATACTATTAGATCCTCAGACAGATTATTTTGAAGGTGCATCTAGTCATTTTGCACAGGATATAAATTCAATTTCTCAGGCAACATCACATATTCTCTTTCATTTGCATCCTTGGTCTAATTTACCATCTACCCAGGCTGAACTCGATAAACTTAATGAACATTTAATTGGTAAACTAAATATAATCAATTCTATAACTAATTCATTATTTCTATGGGGTCCAACTGTTGAGCAATATGAATTTGCAATGAAGGTAAAAGATTCTCTTGGTTCTAAATACATTTTCTTCACAGAAGATAAACCTTCTAGTTATCTAGAGAGAAGATCACTTCATCTTGGAATGGGTGTGTAGTCATTATGTCGCAATTATTCAAGATAAAATCAGATACCCATAAAGAGGAAGTGATTGGATTATTGCAGACACTAATATCAGATAATCAAAATTGTGATTACAAAGATTCATGGATACAACTGTGGGAAGATGTCATTAACATACTCGAAAATAACACCCACAATTTTGATGTTTACAGAAATTATTTTATCGAATGGTGTGATAAAGCGTCAACAAAATGCAGTTTATATTCACTTCAAAAAGCACAAATCCTCAGACTTAATCTATTAAAACTACTTTTATGAATCTGAATTCCAAGATAATTATTGTGAAAACTTAAATAAAACAAAAAATATACATCAACCTAGATGACATCTTTGAAGATCTTAGACATAAACAATTTGGGCGCGAGTGTATGAAATAAAAGAGGTACATTTAAAGAAATTGAAGGATTAAACAATATATAAATGTCTGAGAATATGCAAAGTTGTTCCAGTTGTGGTGAATTAGTGCCCATTGAATACGTTGTCTGCGTCTGGTGTGGTTTTGACCTAACTGCTGAACACATAAGAAGAGCGGGAATAATAATAGGTAGAAATGAATCGATTCAAAGGATGAAAAAAGTGGTGAGAGATCCAATGAATGCATCCAAAGAATTGGCTTTGATACCTGATTTAACAGGTGGTAAGTTAATATTATACATGATTGCATTTGTAATGACATTGAATATGTTGGTTGTTTTTGGTAAATTAGATGGAACTGATTTCAATGCCACAGATGCAGGCCTTAGTATAGCTTTATTCAAGAATTCAGATCCATTATTTATTTCATTCAAGTTTATTGTGGGAATGGCTTTTATTTTTGTACAACCAATTGTTCTTTACATAATATTTATGATATTTTGGAAATTTTCAACAAAAATTCTTAAAATTTTTATAAAATCAATTGGTGGCTTTGCAGATGATGAGAAAATTAAGTGCATTATTGGTTATTCTATGCTTCCTGTCTTATTTGGTTGGTCTCTCTCTCTATTTTTCACACTATTTGCAGGTGATGTGAATATTTCAGGGAATGTCACATATAATACAATAAGTGCTGCTGTTGTGGAAGTTACCCGTACAGGAGTTGGTATGGTTGGCTTTTTCTTTATAATTATTGGATGGCTATGGACTGTTGGTTTGATGGTTATTCTTATGCGTCATTCAGCAAAATTATCTCTGGTGGAAAGTATAATTGCAGTTGGTATTCCAACTTTATTCATGATGATTGTAGTGGTCTTTGGAACCTCATTTTTCTAGATACTTAACAATTAATGCAATAGGTGTGGCTAATCTTTCATCTCTTACATAAATTGTATCACCTTCTTTAGCAATAAATATATCATCCTTATTCAAAAATCTACCTTTTAACATGACTTCAGGGTCTGCCATACCAAATGATAAGGCAACTCTTTTAAGTAAATCTGAAACTTTTTCATCTTTAAATGCAAGTACCTCTGCTGTGTTTAATTTGTAATTTTCACCACAAATTGGGCAATTTTTATTTCTAGTGAGTTCTAGTTCAGTGAATGAATTGTATAGACCATCGTAGAAGAGAAAATTATTTATTGAATTTCCTAGGCCAAGTATTAATTTCAGTATTTCCTGTGACATTAATCCTGCGATAATAGATGATAATGTGGCAACAGACGGTAATTTTGGGAGCTCTTTCTCCAGTACAAGTTCTTTTCTAGCATCTCCCAGAGGAGTACATGCTTGTGCGAGTTTTTCCTGTGAGATCAATGGCTGACATTCAAAACAAGCAGTCTCATAGGGTTTAATTGTCTGTATGTCTCCTAAAAATGCGTACATACCCCCATTTACCATTGGAATTTTCTCTCTCAATGCAAGTGAATTGGCCCATCTTCTTCCAAGAAATGTATCTAGACAACATGCAATTACAGTTGTATTTGCTATAATACTATTTGGTAACTTCTCCATGGACTTAGGGAATGAAGTGATAGTTATATCTGGGTTAAGCCTCTTCAACTTATCAGCTGCAACATCAGCTTTTTTTCTTCCAATATCTGTCTCTGAGAATAGTAACTGCCTATTGAGATTACTTTTCTCTATTGTATCAAAATCTACAAGTACCATCTCACCAACTCCACTAAGTGCTAGATTAGTTGCTAAATAACTACCTGTTGCACCTACACCTAATATTATTATTTTGGCATTTGTTAGTTTTTGCTGATCCCAGTCGGGAATTATAGATTGTCTATGATACCTATTATCTTGCTCCACAATAATCCAATGACATTATCTTGATTATAGTTTTAACTATTCAATTTACAAATTTTATATTTTTTTTTTAATAATCTATATTTAAGCTACAATTCCACCCTCAGTTCGGGTAATGAGATAACATTTATCACCATCTGTAATTCCCACTGATTTTAATGAATGGGAATCATCCAATTGTTGGCCTCTAAAAACCACAATTACTGTATTGGCGGGTATTCTTTTTAATTCTGCAACTTTGCTTTTCATTTTTGCTACTGTGTCATGAGGGTCTAATTGTAGTGAAATCGGGGCTCCTCCACCGATAGCGGCGATAATTGATACTTCCATATTTATACTTCCTTGGTAATACGAATCATATAAGGTGCAACTCATCTAAAAAGTAAACTGAATCGACTGATATTTTTTGTGAAATTTTGTTGATGAAATTTTTTATTAATTATTTTTGTTGACCTAGAATATCAAATCATATACCAATATTTATAGAAAAATATACAATTTATCGTTTAGGAAATAATATGCCTGCATATATATTCAAGATTGGTGGTAGTATCTTATTTGACGGTGAGATATTAAAGACAGAATTAATTCAAAAATGGATAAACGTGATTAATGAGCTTGTATCATCTGGTAATAGAGTTGGAATTGTAATTGGTGGTGGTCGACCTGCACGTAAATATATAAAAGCAGCCTCTGAATTGGGTGCAAATAAATCGTATCAAGATCTGTTAGGTATAGAATCAGCAAGGCAGAACGCAAGATTATTTATTGCAGCACTAAATCAATCCTATCCTACTCCACCAAAAAATTATGAGGAACTTATTCATGCACTTGGCACACATGATCTTGTAATATGTGGTGGTTTCCAACCTGGGCAATCAACCAATGCAGTAGCTGCAATTTTCTCCGAGACAATTGGTGCAAAATATCTATTTAATATTACTAATATAGACAAGGTATACAACAAGGATCCAGATAATTCAAAGATGCGGTAGCATATGATAATCTTGATTACACACAGTTTGCAGAAGTACTCAATCAGAATGAGCAATTACCTGGTACTTATGCTCTGTTTGATAATCTTGGATTAGATGTGGTTACACGATCAAGAATAAAATTAGTTTTTATCAATGGTAATAATCCGGAATATGTACAGGATGTAATCAATAATTTGCAAAGAGGGACGATTATTGGCTAGAAAAATAGAGATACTCCGGCTGGATCACCGTACAGTCAGAGATCAGAGGATCACCTCACATGTGGCACTCAGCGCACGTACCTTTGGAGCAACAGGTTTTACATATGCAGGAGAGAGAGATCTTAATCTTGAAGAGTCAATCAAAGATGTGGCTAAAAGATGGGGAGGTTCATTCACAATAAATTATACTGAGAAAATTGGTACTTTTATCAGAGCATGGGATGGAATTGTAGTTCATCTCACCATGTATGGAGAAGACCATCGTGATGCAGTTGATGTACTCCGAGAATATGATGATGATATTCTGATAATTCTAGGTGGTGCAAAGGTACCCCGATATGTCTATGAACTATCTGATTTCAATATAGCAATTGGTTGGCAACCACATAGTGAGGTTGCAGCAATAGCTGTGTTTCTATATGATTATTTAGATAAAAATCTATTGTATGCGGATAGAGAGGGTGCTAGTATCAGAATTAATCCAAATAATAGTAAATCCAAAAGATCTGAAAGATTCAAAAACTAATATTTTTTATAATCAAATTTCTTGATCACTGCAATATCGCCAAGAGTGGTGGCTTTCTTTTTGGTCTTATCTGCAAATTCTAATTCCTGTTCAAGGGCAAATAACAGTTCAATACCTAATTCTCGTTCCAATTTTCTCGCATCTCTATCTGTTGGTCTCATTTTTCCACTCTCAATGGATTTCAAAGATGCCACAGAAATACCTGTCATAGTAGCCAGTTTTTCATGATCTATTTTTTTCTTCTGTCTAGCCTGTCTAATCAATTGGTGATAATCACTGGCAAGTTCTGCATCCTGTTTTGCAGGTTTACTGCTAAAAGATCTCTTCGCAGTAGTTCGAGCTCTACTCTTGGTGGGAACTACCTTTCTCTGTTTGCCAACAGGTGCTTTCTCCCGGACTATATTTCCAAAAGAAGTACATCTTTGACATACCCGGAGAAGTGCCCCCTCTACCTTTATTGTAGTGGGATTGGCAATCTCTACTGAACACATTTCACAAGTTTCTATTTTTTTTCTTTTCATTTTACTCAGTTAAAATAAAGCTATTCAATAAAAAAAAGCTTTGTTTATATTCATAATTAATCTTACTTAATAATTTAATAATTTAACTTATCAATTAAAAAATGGAAAATAAATAAATTTGAGCAATTAGTTTTTAAAATATTTTGAATTACTATTAGTATGCATAAATTTATCATAAAGTATTTGTCCCAACAAAATTCACTTTAAATAATGAAATCTATATATCATTAGACACAGTATGAGCGATAAAAAACGAAGTTCACTTGAGTTATACCGATTAAAGCAAAATATAAGAGAACTCGAGGCAAAAAAGAGCTTCACACAATCTACATCACTGGTTACACTGTATATCCCCCCAGGTACACAGTTATCTGATATTTCTGCAAAATTAAGAGATGAACTTGGAACTGCCACCAATATTAAAGATAAAAATACAGGTAAAGCAGTTTCAGAAGCATTGAGAAGTATTCTATCGAGAATGCAGTATCTTAAGAATGGAGAGAATGGTCTTGCCATATATGCGGGTATCACAGATGATACTCAAAAATTGGAGTATCATGCGATAGTTCCACCAGAAGCGATCACCATCAAAGATTATGTGTGTGATTCATATTTTCATGTGGATCATTTGAAATCCATGATTGCAGATAAAGATGAATTGGGTATTATAGTAATTGATCGAGGTGGTGCCACATTTGCAACAATTCGTGGTAAATCTCTTAATATTATTATGCATAAAGATAGTTTTGTACCGGGTAAACACAACAAGGGTGGTCAATCAGCAGGTAGAATTGAGAGAGGTATTGAGATCCTTGCCAAGGAGTTCTATTCAAAAATGGCACTGATGGCAAATAAATTATTTCTTGAGGATTATCAGGTATCTGCAATTGTTGTTGGTGGTCCTGCAATGAGTAAGGATAATTTTCTACAACATCCATCATTGGATTACAGATTGAGGGAAAAGATCTACAAAGTATATGATGTTGGATACACTGGAGTTCAGGGTATAAGAGAACTGTTGGTGAGAGCAGAGGATGATCTGCATGATTATGGTCTTATTAAAGAGAGAGGGTTATTTCAGAAATTTCTTGAGGAACTGAGTAAAGATAGTGGTAAGGCAATATATGGTGAGGGGCCTGTTAGAAAGGCATTAGAACATTCAGCAATAGATGTATTGCTTTTCAGTGAGGGTATAGAGATAGTTCATGTGAAAATAGAATGTTCAAGCTGTGGTAAACAATTTCTGGAGGCAACAACAAAGCCTGATATACCATTATTGGAGACAAAGATCAAAGGTACCTCCTGTCCAAATTGTAAGGCCAATTCATTGGCAATTGTCTCACAACAACTGTTGATAGAGGAATTTGAAAAATTAGCAATTGAGACGGGTGCCACTATTGAAGTCATTTCAACTGGGCATGAGGATGGGCTTACACTTTTGAACACATTCACCGGTATTGCTGCATTGTTAAGATTTCCAATTAACTGGTAATTAATCAATACTGAAGCATATTTTTTCATTTATGAGGATACTAATTCTCAGAATAATTATTGTAATTATTAAATATACTAACTGATATTCTAATACATGCATAAGGAAAAACTAGGCACTGATTATCAATCACCAGATCATGATAAAACAGGGAGTGCTAGTTTTATCAAACAGGTAGATACAATTAGATTTATTCATCAGACATTGATAATGATTACCGGTATTTCCATTCTATATTTTGTATCACAGGATAATTTTAGAGTACCTAACAGTCTATATTTCATACTTGGCTGGTTGACACTGGTAATTGCATTTCCAACACCAAAAGTAGCATAAACAGATATTGAACCATTTAAATAGAGAAATATAGATAATAATACAGAGTGCTAGTGATGTATGTTTTCATATAAATGCATCACAATTATCTTACAGTATTCTTAATTACAAATGAATGGTAAAATTTCAATCTGAACAATATTCAATCGATACCTTAAAACTGATCAAAATATATAATAAATATGGCGATATAAAATACTACCTGAAGAAGATTTCTATGCCAGGCTAGCTGTTGAAGCTGATGAGATGAAAAGAGAACAACCCAGTTTTGAGCCAGTAAATGGGGATATTACACATTGGAAAGGATTTATTATTGGAACAAGTATGTATGAAGGTGGGATATTTCAGTTTGAGATAAAAATACCAAGGGAATATCCATTTAAACCACCAGTTGTGATTACAAATACAAAAATATGGCATCCAAATTTTTTCAATGAGAGAATTTGTATTGGTATACTTGGAAAAGATTGGGCACCTGCTAATAATATAGTGGATGTAGTTGAGAGTCTCAGGTTCTTACTTTCCAATCCAAATCCAGATGATCCTTTGAATACCTCTGCTGCTAATATGATGAAGAATAATCTTGAGGAATTCAAATCAAAAGTGACTGATTTTGTGATAAATCATGCTAATTGGGAACAACCTGGATTATCCTAGAGTGAATTATCTAATTGACTGGTAATATCTGAATTTATACAGTTGATAGTTGTTAATGATTAAATTTATAGAAAATAATATCAGTACGTATTGTTTAACACTAAAAATATTTGGCTAAATAAATCATTGCAAGTGTATATCATTTTTGTTCAATACTATTGACAATCATTTTAATACAAAGCTACAATCATTGATAAAAATGCCACACGAAGTAAATAAAAAATTAAAACTATTCAAAGATGCAGTTGAGCGAATTATTGCCAAGGCAAAGGAAGATGAGATCATCACCAAGGAAGAAGCGGAGATAATTAAAATAACTCAGGAAAATCTAGTAGAGTTTGAAAAAATGGTTGTAGATGCACTTGAAGATGGGATTATCACACAGGAAGAGCGAAATATGCTTATAGATCTTGAGGAGAAAGTGATGTCTGATACATATTTCAAAGCAATTGAAGATACAGTGATTGATAATGATGAGATGGCAATGTTGAAGACATTATTTCATACTCTTAATCCAAGACAATCATTATCATGGTTAAATGAAGACTCTCAGGAATGAATTGTATATTCTAATTTGTTTATAATCCTATTATTTTTAGAGATGCTTGTTTGTTAACACCAATACATCTGAATAAATTGTAGTTTTGCTAATCATCTTATTTGTACATACAAATTTTAAGTTATGATTGACATGCAAATCAAATAACCTATTGTTGCTTGCATTATCATCTGATGCAACATACAGATAAGGAACTATTGACATGTAAATCAAATCAAATAACCTATTGTTGCAGTGATAGCAATGATCAGTAATCTTAATATATTCTTTCTCAAATAATTTTTATCATCATATGGTATGCTATAAAGAAAATAAAGGTAGATGATAATAGTTGCAAAAAATAATTTGATAGTGATATATGTTGGAATGTTATAACTTAGTCGGATCAACCCGGAAGTTACTAGTAAGTATAAACCAAGTTTGCTAACCTTAAGAAGAATTTTCATTGTTCTCTCAGCAAATTCCCTATCCTCGTTATACTGAAATATATGTGGTAACATTACTATCACACCTGTTGCTATACTTATCAGTATGAAGCCTATTCTGTGAAATATTATCACCAGTAGAATGGTGCTGAATTCCATAATACTGAACATGTATTATCATATTTTAGCATCACTGTTACTTGCAGAACGCTGATAATCAAATATAATCAATCATACACCTTATTCCACTGAGTTGATAATTATTAATTACAAATTATCCTGGTACTGGTGATTTGTGTGAATCAGTAGATATGTGGAAATTGTATCTAGATGTTGAGAAAATATAGATGCTGAGAAAATAAAAAAGTTAGATATGTAATGTGCACTTATTCACTGATAATATTTTTTGTTTCCAAAGAAAAATAACTAGATATGTGTGGTACAGTAAGAATGAAAAATCATGATAAATCAAAATCTTTATTCTGACCGTATACTGGGTTAAATAATAATATGGGGTAATTTTGAATGTACAAAATATTACTTTGATAGCAGATTATCTTTTATGGTTATATGACACCATAATTCCCATTCATTCAAGATCCAGATCAGATGAATATTTATTCTATATATTTCACAATCTGCAAGTAATTCTATTCTCAAGCTGTAATCCTGCTGA
>JAJRQD010000065.1 GCA_024280435.1 archaeon
TTGTTAAATGGAAGTGCTCGTAATATCTGAACCAGGTATGCAGTATCAGTTAGGCTCAATTTTTGTTCCTTTACAAGAAATTTCAATAAATTGGATAGATGATCTATCAAACCAATGCTATTAGATATTTGATTAAACCATACCACTTGCAGAGATGATCCAAGTAGAGATCTATCATAATTGATACCTGCCAACATAATTGGATTATTGAAAAATAGGAATATTTTCAGTATTTCTTTACTAAATAAATGATATTCACGTGTATACATTCGATATTGGTTCTGCAATGAATGTGCCAGTTGAATTGCCTGTAAAACTCTTCTTCTTATGATTTTTCTATCTTTTTTATCCTCTGTATTCTCATAACTCAAAAAACAGTTGAAAGATCTACTAGTAATTCTGAATGTCTTATGATGTCTTCTGACTGATATTTTCTCATTTCCCAATAATTTAGCCATATCAATAAGTTGATTAATTATCTCATCAGTTTTATCAAAACTATTGACGAAGCTGAACAAACTGACCACAGGCTTATTGAATTCAAGACAGATACCTTCCAATTCCTTGAATTCATTTGATATCTTTGATAGTTCACAAATTATTATATCAATCAATTTTTTGCGATTAATTGCCAATGTTTCTGATTTCATCTGCCTGATTTTATTCAGTAATGAATTCTCAATAGATAGTTCATCTGGATACACAGTTGATATGGATAATGTGAACAGACCATTTGCTCTAAAAATCAATTCAATCATATATTTTTTGCTTTTCTTGTATCTTGCAGTATAGGGAGTATTGTATATAGATTCTAATTCGTATTTTTTTATTATAAATTTCGCATTTGTAATCTCTGAATAATGATACAATTTCTGGCTCTTAAATTCTCTGAAGCCAGGTATCTGTATACTTTTTGTCTGTAATGCTTTTTGTAACTCAGATACTTCCAGTATTGGAATTGATAACGCATAAGATATATTGATGTAAATATTGATCCCTCTAAATAGGAGAGTTAAGAAATAAATTCAAGGGACTCACTCAGGTGATCAGTCCCTCTCTCCTAGTCCAATGTAATACTGCATCTATTAAAAAAAATATCTACAATGATTTAACATTTAGCATGCTTTTGATAAAAAATTCTAGTAAAGCTTTTAGGATAAATATGAAATGTAAAAAAATATACTTATATTTTTTATATTTTATATCAATAATCAATATTAATGTATACTAATTTTGTATATATCAGTTTTTAACATTTGCACCGCTTATAATCATGAAATGATTGATCTGTTCAATAGAAAATTGATTTATTTAGTTCAATAATAATAGATGTACAACCGTTGGGGAACAGTTAAATCCAACAAAAAAAATGTAAAAAGAACTTAAATACTAAAAAAATATAATTTAATGTAAGGAGTGTATCATAATACAAATAGCAAGTTATTTACTTTTCAATTTTAAAAATGGTTTCTTAAATGGAAAAGGGAGTACTAAAATTGGTAAAGGAGATGTGACACAGGTTAAACAATTCCAAATCCGTGGTGAAAATTATCCATATATATCTGCACAAGCATGGAGAAAATGGTTGAGGAATACAGTGAGTTTTCTAAGTGATCAAATATTATACACGGATCGGTTAAACAAAAAAATTGCTGATAAAGATAAAAAACATATTGAAGGAATAACACATTATGCTGGAAACCCTGTTTTATATATAGAAGATGAGATATTTGGATTTAGCAATCCACAGCTATATATTCCTGAACAGATTGAAGGTGAACTATATAATGTGGTATCAACAAATAGACAGACAGTCCTCAATACTTCTAGTATTATGCCACTATTAAGCGATTCAATGATAAATACAATTGAAGGTTATGTTCATCTAGATGTAGATACTCCTCTTCCTTACAAAAATGAATTCATGAATGGGTATTTCAATGCAGTTACCAGTCTAGATATAGATCGTATTGGTATTTACAAAAATATTATGGATATATATGAGTTAGATCCGAGTTTAGCAAAATTATTTCTAGATGATAAATATATTACAGTTAATGAAGTTGAAGGTGGTGAGATATATCAAATTAATAATTTTGAAGATAGAAAAAAGTATATCATCAAATTATACTTTGATCTTCTACTATCACTGTATCCCGATGTAAAAAGCTCTCAATTTGCAGTAGATGCAAGTCCAAAAATATTTGTGAGTGCAGTCCTGAAATCTTCTGCAAATATATTCTCAGATTTGGTCGATATTGATGATAATTATCCGTATTTTAATATTGATAAATTAATCTCAATAGTTTCAAAAAGAGGTCATCAGTTACTTACAGATATCTATATTGGATATAGATCTGGTACTTTTAATGAGAAGAATGAATATAATCTTTTGAAACTGAATAATATGGAATTAAAACATAGAAATGGATTTGTAAACGTTTATGTGATGTCTCCTGGAGAAGTAAAAAATAAAATCATAGATGAATTGGGAGGACTGATGAAATGAGAGCTCCTCCAGAATACAATTTCTTTGATGATAAAGAATTTGAGGAGAAGTATAGAAATAGACTCGATATTTTAAATGATGTGGATAAAATACCATTTACACCTGTTGGAAATCCACTAGTTGATAATCCAATATATGCGATTGGAGTAATTGCAAAAAAGGATAAAATATTTGAATTAACATTGCAAGATGCTATATCTGCTTTTATGTGCATCAATGGAAATAATTCCTATGGTAATGAATTTAGTTTGCGAAATTATCGTACAAGTTCTTTTACAATGGTTTTTGGTGTTAATAATCCATTAGTTGCACCCGGTCTGGGTAAACTGATAGGTAAAAAAGTAAAAGATCCAGCATATACAAAAGCATCCAAAGTGCTCCCATCTTTCATTCAAATCCGACTTTACCGAGCTTTTATGCTGGAATTTTTGATCAATTATTATCTTGATATGACCGAAAATTGTAGTACTGAGAATAATTGTGTTAGTTGTGGATTGAAAACAGATTTCAATTTCAATAAACTACAGACTAAGTTTTACTTTCTGAGGACAAACAAAGAGAAAAAATTTGCTTCTGGAGCAACTCGTGAATGGTTTCCATTAATTGGGTCCATCAGTGCAATACAGGCATTTTCAGGCTATTCAGAATCTAATGTAGTTTGTGGTAAATGCTTATTCTCAGTACAATTTTTACCTCAAATATCTAATTTATTTGAAGGTAAATTAGTTGTATATCAATCTAATAACACTAATTTTACAAAAAGTATTATATCAAGAAACATGGATCAATTTGAGGATTTACTACAAGGTGATCCGGAAAAGAAAATAGAGAATATTGGTAAAAAAGAATCTCACGTCTATGTTACACTTGGTCTTCTTGATATACTAAGTGTAATGAAAAGAACTGAGAAACTAAATTTGACCATGTTTAACTTCACAAATTCTGGTACAGACCCTTTTGCAAGAATTATCACATTACCATCCCAGACATTAATGTTTTTGCATGAAATGGTAAATGAAGTGAATGTAAGAAATGAATTGGAGCGATTTATAAAAATAGAGAAGAAAATACTGAAATATCAAGATAAGTACTTTATAAATTCAATGATCTCAAGAAATGATTATCAATTATTCTATCAAAGGACATATAAAAAGGATTATCAGCTACCTTCTCCCAAATTTTACCATTTCTACCAGAAAAATATAAGGAATTGGTCAGACAATGCATTATTATTAGTTCAAGAGATATGCAAAATAAGTAAATCAAAGATAGAGGAAGATAAAATCATTAGAGTGTTAAAATCTGATGTGCAAATTGATCTGATGAATATGATTATTCCAATTATTCTAGAGATGTTAAGTGCAAATAATGATCATCTAAATGGAGTACTGGATTTATTTGCAACAAAATATAAAGAGGTACCCAGTAGGAATCCATGGACATTGTTTAAATTCTATCTTCATCCAGAATATAACCATAAAACTGACTATGAAATAGTAAGTTTTGGAGAGAATAATTTTAAAAATATATTCAATGAAAATATATTACAGGAAATCAAGAGATTTGCATATTTATTGATACAATATGAGAGTAGAAGACAATCATTTGATTTGGATAAATATCTTAAAACAATGCATAATCTCACCAAATTTGATCTTATGCAGAAATATATCATGATTGCCAGAGAAAAACCAGGTTTTACATATCATAAAATAGCATCTCTACTGAATTCACTATATTTCAATGAATTTCAATTCTTTTTACGTGTATTCTCTACAATCAATCAAAATATTGAATTAGAATATGTGAGTATTGGTATGGAGGAATTGATTTCAGAGAGTGGATTAAATAATCAAATAATAGATGCATTATTAAATTATATTGATATAAGATCTGATAGGATTTCTACAAGAAGAATATTCAAAGAATTAGAATATGATTTACGCAATGGAGATTATTCCGCAGATAATTTCTATATTCTGTTGAATGATAAAATAGAAATAAAAAATATAGAGTTAAACAAACAAAATACACTAGACCTGCTATCTGAGAATTCATATTTTCAGAATGGGAGAAGTGGTGATAGTTTCTCATGGCTATTAATGAGGAATAAAATAAGATTGTTTCTAATTCAGTACAAACTGATATTAGATCAAGAGCCAAGAACATTGGTACAACAAATTAAAGAGGTATAAAAAATGTCAAATGTAATTAAAAACATAGTAAACCGAAAAACAAATCATATTGCAGGTACTTTTGCAATATCAGCATCTGCTGCCTTTCTCAATGGTGCAGGATTGGGTAAGGGAGAGGATAAGAATAAATCAACAGTAAAATCTTTCTGGAAAAACAAAAGAATTCCATATGTTTCCAGTCAAGCTTGGAGAAGATGGTTGAGAAATACAATTCATTCTGAAACTGGTTGGATACAGAGTGAGATTGAAGCAGTTGGATGGAATAATGATGGTAACACTTCAAAAATTGCAGGACAACTTGATCCGATAAAATATCAGGAAGATGATATATTTGGATACATGTTTGCATCAGGAAAGGAAACAAAAGTCGATAAAGAGAAGTCCAAGAAAAAAACAGCAAGAGATAGATTACCAAAGGAACAGTTAATAAGAACTAGCCCATTCAAATCTTCATTATTAAGTGGTGTACCCTCTCTTACAAGAGTGAGTGAGGATGAAGGATATGTGCATCTGAAAGATGATACTCCACTTCCATACACTACACAGTTCTACAGTGGAGAACTAACTGCATTATTTGGACTTGAAATCTACAGATTGGGTATATTTGAGAGAAAAGGCAAAACAAATCAAGAATTGGATCCTGAATTATTTGACAAATATAATGATAAGTTGGAGAAAATAGATCATCCAATCTATTCCGATGGATTTGTGATCAAGCGTAATAATCTAATAGAATATCAAAATGAGCTTGCTGGAGAAGTGGTGAAATCACTTGCAAAACTGAATGGTGGTGCAAAACTTGCACAATTTGCTGCTGATACCGCACCCAAATTATTAATTATTGTAGGAATGAATTCACCTCACATTCTATTTGATAATATATTGATCTCTCAGGATGGAGAGCCTGCAATTCACATCAATGCATTGAAAGAGATCATATCTGACTATAAAGATAAGATCACTACTGACCTGTATATCGGGATACGAACTGGCTATCTGGCAAATGAAGCGGACTTGAGAGATTTAACATCAATAGATGGTGTGAACGTTGTTATCAATACACCATCTAAAGTTGCAGAAGAATTCAGTAAGGTTCTTAACTAGGTGAGCTCATGGGAAATCAATTAGTATATTGTAAATTATCAGGTTTTACTTCTTCTTACAAGATACCATCAATAATTGATGGGGTACAGCTAGCTTTATCAGTTCCAGGATATTCATCAATTCTTGGAATGTTATCATATGCTTCTGGTAAGGTTATAACTCCTGGTGATACTAAAATTGGTTTTAAATATGAGTATGAGAATGTAGGATTTGATCTTGAGAAATTTCATCGCTTCAAAAGAAATGATAAGGGAAAATATAATTATGAACCAACAAATATCAGACAAAGAGAATTTCATCATAAGGTATCATTGGAACTGGTACTTGATAATCTGGATTTATTTGAGGTGATGGATTCTCCCATGAGACAATTGACTTTTGGACGATCACAGGACCTGGCGATTATTGAGGATGTAAGGATTGTATCCGCAGATACAGTGGATACGGGTACTCTCTGGGGTACTCTGATCCCAATAAAAATAGGTAGCGATCTACCTGGAGATGGTTTGTTTTACAATTTACCTGAATATTTTAGTTACAAAAAAGGTAAGGTAAGAAAACCTAAAAATTTCAGATCCTTCCTTGCATTGAATCAGTATGAACAGGAAATCCAAATGGATAATCTTTATAGAATTGATATTGATGGAGTTACATCTGATTTTTATCTGCATCAATGGTTATGAGGGAATTTCAGTGGCTAAGAAAAAACCTGATGCGATCAAAGTAAGCAGGTCAAATACAAATAAATCTAGGAGTATAAATTCATCTAGTTCCAATATCAGAGATGTACTTTATGCCAAATCAAAGAATTATGGTGGAAACACTCTTTACAATCATTCTTTAGATGCTGCAAGAATGGCTTTGACAATATCAGAGTATATATACTCAAATAATGATAAAGCTGAAACAAGGCGGTGTAGCTTTATCTCTGCATTATTTCATGATTTTGGTAAGGCTGCAGAGGGATTTCAACAGATGATTTCATTCACTACCCGAAAATGGCCACCTCATGAGGGTGGAAACCGACATGAAATACTATCTGCATCTATTTTACTCACTAATCTGGGAAAATTAGATAATTGGCTAAATAATAAGAATGAATTATCAAGTATTTACCTTGCTATAATCACACATCACAAGCCATTCAAAGAAGAACTTCACAACTATCCAAAAAAAATACCTGACAATCAATGGTTTGGGAAATGTAATTTTCTATCAATGTACAGGGAATTATTGAGAAATAAAGAACTGTTGATAAAAATATGGGATGAATTAATAATTCTACTGAAAAAAGATAAGTGGGGAAACTCTTTGATTGAAAAAGGATGGCTACCAGAGGTACTTGAGATAATTCCAGAGAATGAAATTGTTGATAAACTGCTGCAATTCTATAAAATATACAAAATTAATGGTTATGAGTTTGGATTGATAAACAAAAAACAATTCTATGAAAGTTATAACTCAGATGAAGTATTATTTTTCACCAAGATCCGAGCGATCACAACAGTTGCAGATC
Source organism: archaeon (assembly GCA_024280435.1). Classification (GTDB taxonomy): domain Archaea; phylum Asgardarchaeota; class Heimdallarchaeia; order Heimdallarchaeales; family Kariarchaeaceae; genus JAJRQD01. The sequence goes on from JAJRQD010000065.1 coordinate 7,325, forward strand.
ACCTATCATCTGGTGGTAATTATTATATCCCTCCAAAACCGATTATTGAGAGATATGGTGTATTCAAAGATAAAAATATCAAAATACGTGCATTTCAGAAAAAAATGGGTACTTTAAAAGGCTCTGTAATGCTCAGAGCACCAACTGGCTCTGGCAAGACTGAAGCATCTTACAACTGGATAAGAAGCAATCAGAGAAGAATAGTCAATAATTCAGAATATTATGGCAATCTATTCTACATATTACCTTTTCAGGCCAGTATCAATGCAATGTACAAACGTTTGAACAGTTGGTTTGATGCAGAAGAGGGACAACTGGTCGGATTGCAACATTCACGTTCTGCAAACACATTGTATTCCATTATTGAAGATGAGATTGAGGAATATAATGCATTAAACAATAAATCAGATGGTTGGAAGAGTATACTGAGAAGATTTGAGAACCCTTGGAAGAAAGATAATATACAATCATTTGTTCTTGATGATTTTTCTGATTTAATCATTAATAGAGAAGAAGCAAGAAAGAAACTAAAGGAAAATAAATCTAAGAAATCAAATGATAAATTCAAGAATTCAGTGGCTTATAATCTATCAAATCTATCAAGAGAGATATTTTATCCTGTAAAAATATCCACGCCACATCAGATTCTGAAGGGAATCTTACAGGGAAGAGGTTGGGAATCCTATATATTTGATTATTTTGAGAGCACAATAGTATTTGATGAGATACATGCCTATGATCCACATCTATCTGGAATGATTCTCTCCACATCCAAATTGTTAATAGAGATATTCAATGCAAGAATTCTATTCATGTCCGCATCATTTCCTGAATTTTTAATTGATAAAATTCGAGAGATTATTCCGGATATACCTATAATTGAATTAGATTCAACAATTAAATCAGACTATGAAGTACTTAGTAAAACAAGACACATGGTCAAGATAAAAGATAAAACAATCTCAGAGGTGGTAGTAACAGATGAATTTTTGGATAAACTAGATAACTCAGAGAGTACTCTGATCATATGTAATACTGTCTCAGTGGCACAGAAAGTGTATTCACAACTGAAGAGAATAATAACATCAAAATATGGAGAGGAGAGTATTGTTCTCTTTCATTCTCGTTTCAAAATCAAAGACAGATTTAACAAAGAGAAACTTATCCAACAAATTAACTCTGATATGAATAAACTGAGAGTAGTTGTTGCAACTCAAGTGGTAGAAGTAAGTCTTGATATAGACCTTGAATTTGGTATATTTGAAGCAGCCCCATTGGATGCCCTTGTACAGAGATTTGGCAGGGTGAATAGAAAAGGCAAGAGAAGTTCATTTTCCAATAATATATGGATATGTAACCCTGAAGGATACTCACATCTTATTTACAACCAGAATAAATCAGAATACACCATAGAACTGTTGAAATCAATTGAGGGATTGAAGATAAGTGAGAACAAACTGGTTGAATTAATTAACAAATTGTATAAAAGACATCCATGGACTGATAGAGAGGAAAAAATATTCAAATCTGCATTTGATTACTCTAAAATAAGAAATTTCAAGGATTTTATACTGCCAGGATCCTATCGTTACTGGATTGATGATATTATTGATGAACAGACAAGTATGGATGTGATTCTGATGGAAGATCAATTTGAATACAGGAAACAAAAGAGAATATCTGCACTCAAAGCACATGGATTGATAATTCCAATGCGTGCTAGGAAAATAAATTTAATGAAAAATGGGAATAATCCATCCATCTTTGTCGGAGAATATACTTATACAGAGGAACTAGGATTGATCAAAGGTGATAAAAAATGAAAAATATATCAATATTCACAATACAATTTAATATGCCAAAAGAACTGTATATCAAAGGCTTCAATGGCAGGATTGCACATGGTGCATTTTTACAATATCTGAGAAAATATGATGTACTATTATCTCAAGATCTACATATGGGTAAAGAAAAAAGATCATACTCACTTACCCCAATTGAATTTATCAAGACCAGTTCTTACTATGATGGTAAATTCAGTGTATACACCAATGATGAAAGGATTATCAATGCAATCATGTCTTTGATAATTCAGAATAAATATGGAGATATATACATTGTCGATACGATCTGTAAAGTCACACAGATTGGCTTCAACAGAGTAGAGATACCAGAACCCACTGCAATCAAGTCAGGAACAATTTTCTGGTTGAATTTTAATCAACCCACATATTTCTCAAATTCAAATAGAAAATCTAAATCTGATGCATACCCCCATCTGAACAAAATATGGATGGATATGCTCAACACATACAGTGATCTTATTGAAGAGATCAATTTATCAGATAAGAGAATGCTGGCTGATAAATTGATGGATCAGCTATCCACACCTCGTTTCAAATTAGAATCTAGACACGTGATTATGAGTGAACATATTAAAATAACCTGCTTTAAAGGTAGTATTATGTTCAAAGTGGAGGATGCCAGCTATATTGATCTGCTGATACCAATACTTGAACTGGCAAAACTATGGGGCATTGGTGGTAAAAGATCTATGGGCTTTGGAAGAGTGAGTGTGAATTTTGTGGAAGAAAAAAATAAGAAAGATACAATACTGAAAAAAATGGAGGGAGGAAATATTGGAGAGAGAGCAATATCAAGTAATTAGAAAGTATTCTTTTGATACAGATGAATACTATCTCTGGATTGAAGATGAGAACCTGGATTTCAATAAATTCTCTCTTGTGAAGGGAGAGACAGTGAAAATGAAGTTTGATGTTTTTGTATGCAGCAGATGTAAAAATAGTATGAACTACAATTATCTTGGACTTTGTGATGATTGTTCTCTGTTAGAATCGGATTTTCATATCAGATTAAATTGTATATTCAACAAAGATGATGCGATGATACACAATGGTTGTACAAAATATAGTCCTGCCTGTGGAAATGTGAATAATAGTAAGTATTGTTTCCAAAAGTATATTTTGTATATTGCAAGATTTCAAGAAATAATTAAAATAGGTATATCAAGAAAGAATAGAAAAGGTACTTTTATTCACAGATTAATAGAGCAGGGATTGAATGAAGCAATTGTAATCAATGACATCAGTTCACTTGTGGAAGCAGTAAATCATGAGAGATGGTTTATGCAAATGGGATACAATAGCTCTATCAGTTTTAATGATAAATTAATGCAATTAAAATCCAGCAACAAACTGAATATTGAAGGTCAAATAATCAATTTCTCCGATAAAATAGAGGTATTTGGAGTATCTAATAATTATCTATCTTCAATTTTCACTGAGAAAATGATGAGAGAGAGATTTATTAACAATGATCTCACACATTATTCAATTTATCCCGAATTTGAAGCAATACATAATTTAAAGTCAAATGAACAATTATCCGGAGGAAAAGAACAAATATCCGGAGAGATTATTGATATTATTGGTTCTCTTTTGATAATAAGAAAATCTGATAATTATTACCTCTATGATCTCAAGAGAATTGAGAACAGGATATTACTGGAGGGGAAATAATGGTTGTAATTGTATTGATAGACCATGGTAGTAAAATACAAAAATCCAAGGAATTACTGAAACTCACCTTTGGAATGTCTTCAAAACCAGCTGGATTTATTTCTGCTAAATATGTAGAATCAATAATTATTGATGCGAATGTAAGCATTACATCAGGTGCATTCTCATTGATACGTAAATATGAGATAATGGTATACTGGCATGATTATCAAGAGATTGGTATGTTTTTGCTACCACAATATAATAATGGAATGGCAAATGTGAGAAAGAATCAATATTTGGCAGTACATGATCATAGAGGATTTGAGATATCCAAATCGATTGTAATTCAATCATGTAAAAACAGATTGATTACAATAAAAAAAATAGGGAAAAATAAAAATGATTTAAACAAACCAATAAAAAAAACCACTAAAAAGATAACTAAATACTTAAGTGATCTAGAAACACTGGAATCTGTAAATATTGCTGATGTCAGGGATACCCTAATGGGTATAGAGGCTAATATCACAAAAAAGTATTATGAAATTTTAAGAAAAATATTAAAAAAATACGAATGGGAATTTGGTCCGAGATCTAGAAGACCTGCTCTAGATAAATTCAATGCACTTCTTAACTATGGGTATGCAATATTAAAATCACAAATTACCCAGTTTATAGTTGTTAGTGGACTTGATCTGTATGCAGGATTTTTGCATGTAGACAGGTCAGGAAGAGAATCACTAGTTCTTGATCTTATGGAAGAATTCAGACAAATAATTGTTGATGAGACAATTCTAGAATTAATAATGGATGATAAATTAATAGAAGATAAAATAAATGCTGAGGATGAAATAGAATTGAAAGATGAAGAAAAACAGTTATTGATAAATGCTTTATTTTCTAAATTAGATGAAAAACATGGTAAAACAACGTTGAAACGCCATTTGTTACTTCAATCAAGAAAACTATCAAACTTTCTAGTAGGAAATTCATTAGAATACAAACCATTTAAAAATAAGGTGAGATGAATGAAGATGGATTTGTATCTAATTTGTTATGATATTGTAGAAGATGATATCAGGACTGCAATCTCAAATATATGCAAAGATTTTGGACTTGATCGGATTCAATACTCTGTTTTTCTGGGTAAACTGAATAAAACACAATTAAATGAGATTAAACATAGATTTAATGATACTATTACATCTGGAAATGCAAATATCCATATCGTTTTCATCTGTAATTCGTGCAGTGCTAAATATCAAATTTTGAGTGTGAAGAATAAAACAGATGAAAATATAGATGAAAATAAAACAAATGAAATTAAGGAAGATAATTCTGGTTCTTTAAAACAATCATTGGAGAGAGATAAAGGAGTATTGATATTTTGAATATAATAATTAATGCAGAAGAGATAAGACAATACATTTATTGTAAAAGAAAAGTTTATTTCAGGAGAATTATGAATATAAAACAGAAAAAAACATATCTGATGCTCAAAGGTGAAAAGTACCATGAATATAAGAACATGTTGGATGTTAAATATAAATCCTATGATATTATAATTAAAGACAGATATTTTAAGTATAAAGATATGGCTGCAAAAATTGATATGATTAAAATCAAAGGAAATGAACTCACAGTAGTAGAATTCAAAAGATTTCTTAAAGCCGGTATCAGTGTAAGAGAATCACATATTTTTCAATGCGTCATAGGTGGAATAGTAAGTTCATATAATTTGAACAAAGAATTTAAACACATTGAAATCTGTGGTTTCAATGGAATTACTAATTTTGTACAGGTTAATAAACATCTTATAGATAAATCAAGAGTACTTGTTGATGAAATTAAAAATATGATCAAAAATAAAATTTTACCTAATCCCACTGATAATGAAAGCAAATGTAATGGATGTGAATACTGGAGACGTTGTTATAGAATTTAATAATATCATAACCAATTGTTTATGTTCACGATTTTATAATAATTGACAATAGGAAATAAGACAATGATATCATTCATCTACAATTACACGTGTTTTAAGCTGATCCATGATGCATTTATTGGTGTAAATTTGATTAATGCATTAAGAATAATTTTTATTGTATAATATTTAAAATTCATTCAACAATTTTTTTCCTAATTTTAGAATGGACATAATATTTATCATGATGCTTTTATTAGTGTAAATTTGATTATTGCAGTAAGAATAATTTTTATTGTATAATATTTAAAATTCATTCAACAATTTTTTTACTAATTTTAGAATGGACATAATATTTATCATGATGCTTTTATTGGTGTAAATTTGATTAATGCAGTAAGAATAATTTTTATTGTATAATATTTAAAATTCATTCAACAATTTTTTTCCTAATTTTAGAATGGACATAATGTTTATCATTATGGCTTTATTATTGTAAATTTGATTATTGCAGTAAGAATAATTTTTATTGTATAATATTTAAAATTCATTCAACAATTTTTTTCCTAATTTTAGAATTGCAATAATATTTATCATAATGCTTTTATTATTGTAAATTTGATTAATGCAGTAAGAATAATTTTTATTGCATAATATTTAAAATTCATTCAACAAACGAATCGCTTTGAATAAATGATTATAATCATTAATTTATTATATATTTATCCAATTATATCAATAATTAATTTGATTAACTAGTTTATGCCGACAAAAATCAAATAAGAATTTCTCTAGGTAAATTTTTAATTTGTATCTTCAACGATTGTGCATCTGATAAATTGGATAATTGTCTGAGATCATGTTAAATCAATTTTTTAGCCTGTTTTATTTTTTCGAAAATTTACTAGCCAAATTTTAGGTTTCTGGACATTCTCTTAATTAATCAACTAGTTTATGCTGACACGAATTAACTAGATAAATGTAAA
>JAJRQD010000066.1 GCA_024280435.1 archaeon
CCATCAAATATTTTTTCATGTAATTTTTGTATATTATTATTATTGATATATAGCTTCTTGATTGAAATAAGCTCTTGAAAACAGTCTTGTTTAATATGATCTATATCGTTGAACTGTAATTTCAATACCTCTAAGCTCTTAAACTTCAATTTAGGTAAGGATTTAATACTAATATTGATTAATCTCAATTCAATCAGCTTTTGGCCTCTGAACACAAGATATTTTTCAGGTAATGAATTAAACCTACTTGATAGTCCAAGACTTTTTATCAATGTACGAGCAATATTCCTGTCTGACATATTTTACTAACTATTATTTGTTATTTATTAAATACAATTGACAATACAATCTATTTTGGTACTTTATATCTTAGTAATGCAACTAAATTTCCAAATCCTGCAATTATGTCTCCAGAGGAATGAGATGATGACATTATTGTAACCTTACCACGGGCAGATCTTACAGTATCCATTAGCTTACTTACTCTATTTCTTAATTCAACAGATTGATGTAATTGACTATCATGTATGAGTAAATGTTCAATTGCACCTATCTCTGATGCTTTGTAAACATCCTCCGCATATGCAACAAGTCCTGTATTTCTTCCTAGATTATCAAGTACCTCATCCACTAGATCTGACTGTTTTTTAGCTGAATTTTCATTCGCAATTCTATCCGGAAGATGGTTTGCTATTATTTCCCTTATACCATTTATCCCTGAATTATTAATTGCTACATCAATTGCCAATTTGGCAATACTAGGTGTGGTGTTTTTCAATTTATCATAGAATTGATTATGGACAAAACCGGGACCTCCAATCACTATGTTCTCAAGTTTTCCCTCATTTTTCATGTCTTTCAGAAAAGAGATTAGCTTATCAAAGAGCTCTGATAATGATTGTTGGTATTGATTTGGGTCTGAACCTTTTCTAGTTATGGTTGGATTTTCTTCAAGAATAATCTTACTTGCGTGGCTCCCAATTAAACTGACAACAGCTCCTTCATCATCAATTGCTATCACTATTAATCCAGTTGATGCACCAAGCTGTGCATCTTTTAACATCTCTCGTTCAGAATGCATCCATTTTTCTTTAGTGATTGTAATTTGCTTGTTAAGCTTGATATTTATTGAATGATGTGAACCCAGTGATATGCTCTCATCACTTGCGGATCTTATCAATCCTTTAACCCTTATTGCCTCATCAAAACCATGGAATTCAGTATCTATAACTTCAAGTTCAATTGTAAGGTTTATTCTTACAGTGCGTTCAGAACCTGTAGATCCTTTTTTTACTTTTCTACTGGTTTTTGCAGTGAGTAGATCACCTTTGTTGAGAACATTGTATATGATATACAGGTCATCAGAGCTTTCAGGTACTATTATTAATTTACCGAGCTTATGGAGATCTTTCACTATTTTCATAATTTTAAATTAGGATGGAAGTTTTAGATATTTTCATTTGTTATCAAGATGTTTCGTAAATTACTAATAATTTCTTGATAAATTACAACTGAGAAAAGGATTTCTTTAATTAGGATTGTATACCTGAAAAATTATGGTATCATTTCTTCAAATAATTCTGGGAATTAGTATACCTTGGATTATACTAATTTTTGTCTCTTCAAGAAAAGACCTAGAACCTAAAGGATTTTTGATAGGACCTGGTATATTGATTTGGAGAACAACAAAATTCAAACTAATATATGCAAAACTCTCTAGATTTGCTGGATTAATTGATAAGTTTGGTACTATTAGCAATAACATTGTGCTTTCATTATTTATTACATTTCCAATACTTTTAGTAATAAATATAGTACGTTTTTTCACTGAATTTGCCTCTCCTATTTTTGTCCCCAATCCAATTACAAATATCGATTTAGAACTTGTTTTGATTGTATTATTTCCGATAATTTTAGCACTGGTAATTCATGAATTTGTTCATGCAATAATAGCTATTAATCGTGGTGTTGAAATCCAATATTCTGGATTTGCAATTATTGGTGTGGTAGTGGCAGCTTTTGTTCAGATGGTTCCAGATTCGCTGAAAAGTACTAATCGTAAAAATAGGATGTCTATAATCTCTTCTGCAATCACTGCAAATTTGTTAATTGCTATAATTCTTATTCCCATACTATTCAGTCTACACTCAATTATCTCACCATTATATTATGATTCTGATGGTGCAATCATCACAGCTATAGATTCTGATGGTCCTGCTGAGATTGCAGGTATGTTTAAAGGACAGGTGATTACTGCAATAATTATTGATGATGCAGATCTTCCATCCAAAACTATTGATATAAACTCAGCAAATGATTTAATTGCAAATCTCCGAAATATAGAACATGGAACAGAATTTAGGCTTATTACTCTAACAATTAATGTGACTATCACAGGAATTCAACCTCCTGTTGGTTCATATTTAATTTCAGGTTCATATATTGGGGTCTCATTGTTTGATTACAGGGCACCTAAACTGTTTTTTATGGGATATATGGTTCCATATTATGTTAAAATTGAACTTCAATGGATAATAAACATGAATCTGATATTTGGTTTATTTAATCTATTGCCACTACCATTTACAGATGGATCTAAGATATTTGATATTTTAACTGAGAAAAGTAGAACTGATAAGGATGTATTGCAAAAATTAAAAATTAGTGTTTATATCATTAGTGGTTTATTAATTTCAATGAATATATTATTGACAATTTTTTAAGCTTCAACAAGTATTTTATCAATATGCTGATGAATTGCCATATCAATATCTGGGTTTAATGTATAGAAGCTGGATCTCATATCCATCAGTGATGGACGTGTTAGTATCAGATCACTTGCAGATAGCTTTTTCAAAGCATATCTAACTGTTTTTGCTGGGATACCACTTTTAACAATAATTTCTTTCTGTGTCATAGTACCTTTTGTGGCAAGTAATACTAGTATTTTTTTGGAAGATTTTGGGAGTTTAAGTTTGGATAACATGATCATAACCTCGGTCAGTAATTATAATGGTGACTGACTATTCTGTATTTCTACAATTTCACTATCATCTAAACATATATTAATTTATTGTTTTTGCATGTTTTTTATGAGTTTATAATGATTAATAATTGACGATTCAATATTAGTTTAATTGTTTAAATTATGGTGTACGAGAGCTTATTTTTGATATTGAAATCCTGGTCCCAAATTGTACAGTGTAATTTATTATTCAATTCAAATATTGACATATCAGTACTTTTTATTTTTTATGAATATTAAATATTTTTATCAATTTAATGTATGTTCTATCAATGTTGATAACATTTGACCAATATTATAAATCCTGTGATTTTATAGGGTAAAATATTGATATGGATAATAAAACTCATTTAGAACTAGTCATGTAATACTACAAGTGGTTGTATCATTGAAATTAGAGGTTCTTTTGGTGTTAATGCATCATTTAATTGTGAAAGATATCGAATTACAGTGTATCCCTTTTCAGAGAGGGAATACTGTTTTCTATGATCTTGAACAACAAGCCCTGCCTCTGTTAACGGTTTAAGATGATGAACGAGTAGTCCAGTATTTTTCACATGTAATTCATTTTTCAGTGCTGTAAATCTTTTGGAACCACTTTTCAATGCATGAATGATCTGTATTCTCAATATATGTGAGAATGGGAAAATAACCTCTGAGAATAATGATTGTGGATCAAATTCAAGCTCTCCAAGATCTGATGGTATGCTATTTGGTGTAATTGAGGCCGAAAGATCTTTAACTATTTCTTTATGTCTGGATACAATTTTAGATATCTCTTTCCAATCTCTATTACAATTTGCTGTTCTTGATGAGTCAAAAGCATTTCTTTTTGCATCATTGTGTAGTTGGGTGATAATTGTCAAAGAATTTGCAACATCTCCTACTGCAAGAGATTGGGAGTAATTAGCAATTCTAGATTTTATTGATGACTTGCAGGATTGTCCAGATTTTACGTCATAACTGCATTCAAATGCTTGAATTACCTGATTTGCCTCTCTTTCAAGAGCTCTTGCCATGGTTGATAGGTAATTAATTTTCATATCTTTGTTAATTTGAGTTGCCAAATTATCAAATTCTTCCTGCATGGGTCTGATCTGTTCATCAACTGCCTCTTTGATTATTTTTTTAAGATCATCAATCTCGATTGTTACGCTCACAATATCTAAATAGTTTTGATATATTTAAGACTATTTCAATTGACCTAATCTTAATATGAATAATTAATTTCTGATAATGCATTGAAATATCTATTATTGAGGTTAATTTGAATTGAGCAATTACAAATTGCTATAATTTGAATGTAGCATGATTTATGATATTTAGAATTCAATATGTATTGTTCACTTTAGCTTTATTCATATAGCAAATTATGATATTATAGTTTACATGGAAATTGATGGTGCTATTGGTGGGGGATCTGTACTGAGAGTTGCAGTCCCACTTGCTCTGGCAACAAAAAATGATATCCGAGTTTATAATATTCGTGCAAATAGAAAGAAACCAGGATTGAGGAATCAACATATATTGGGGCTACAACTAGTTTCAAAACTCAGTGGTGCTGAACTCATCGGTGCAGATGTTGGCTCAACAGAGATAAGCTTGTATGTTGATAAGAACAAGGTTGAGACTAGACCACATCTTGAAATAAGTACTGCTGCATCAATCTCTTTAATTCTTCAGATAGCAATAAATTATTCAATCGCATCCCAATCAAGTTTATCTTTCACTTTCAATGGTGGTGGTACATATACCAACTGGAGCCCAAATATTGATTACTGTAATATTGTACAGAGATCAATTTTCAAAAAAATAGGAATGGATATATCCATAAAAATAGACAAACACGGTTATTTCCCAAAAGGTGGTGCTTCAGGCAAGATTGATATTAACTTTATTGGGATAAATAAATTTAATTTGAAGAAAGGAAACATACAGATGCTAAAAGTGATTTCAACCTCTGCTAATCAGCTGAAAACAGCAAATGTTGCTGAAAGACAGTTAATAGGTTTTGAAGAAAATTATTCAGGTGGTATAGAAAAAAAAATAGTGTATTATGATACTTCATCCCCGGGTTCTACAATATCTGCTTTTATTATCTATGATAATGGTCTATCAAAGGGTAGTTCAGTGAATGGAGAACGGGGGCTAAAAGCAGAGGTAGTTGGTAAAAAACTTACAGAGCTTGTGAAAATGGATATTGATTCAGATGCAGCTGTGGATAGATTCATGGCAGATCAGTTACTACTTGCACTTGCAATGTCTAGGGGATCTTCATATACAATTCCTGGTATGAGTAATCATGTAAGTACAAATATCGAGGTTATTAGGCTTACAACTGGTATAACACTGAAATATAGGGAAATTAAAGATATTGTTGAATTATCTCATTAATTTTTAGGGAAAAAATGTCTGATTTCAATTGTTATCATAACTCTGATCTCATTCTCTGCACGTTTGAAGTCTCTTCCAAAATATCTGTGTGACAATTTAATGATATGTTCAAGTGCTCCATCTTCTGTAACACCAATAACGGTTCCTTGAACACTGACATATCGATATGGATCATTTATATCAACTATTGATAATGCAACCTTTGCTCCCAAGAATAGATTTTTCTCCTTTCTTCTTCCCCTTGCAGTATTTACAATAATCATATTCCCTTCAATATCTATCCAGACAGGTGTAACCTGTGGACTGCCATCTGGATTAATTGTTGCTAAATGTGCAATATGTCTACCTGTAAACAAATCAATATATTTTTCTGGAATTTCCATTCATACTGCAATGAATTCTACTGTTTATTAATTTTATATTTTAAGCAATCAGCTTGGCACCCATTTGGGTAATTCTTTTCTTAGGGGCTTGTCCTGTCGATATCCCATTGCATATTGGCCCTGCATGATCTCCTGTATCTGATCACTTCCTTCATAGATTCTTGCAGCTCTTGCATTTCTCCAGAACCTCTCAACTGGATATCCATCAGGTCCACCTGCAATTCCCATCCCTCCATGGATCTGGATTGCATCATCAGCTGACTGTGAGGCAACGTTGGTTGCTACCCATTTAGCCATAGCTGTCTCTCTAGTATTTCGAATACCCATATTTTTCATCCAACCTGCTTTCCATATCAGTAATTCTGCTGTATCTATTCCTTGCTGCATATTGGCTAATAATCTCTGAACTAGCTGATGCTGACCTATTTCTTTTCCAAATGTTTTTCTTTCATGTGCATATTTGACTGCTGCATCTCTTGATGCCTTGGCACAGCCTAATGCACCTGCTGCAACAGTGAATCTTCCATTATCGAGACAGGACATGGCGATTTTGAAGCCTTCTCCAAGTTCTCCAATCATATTTTCCTTTGGAACCTCAATATTATCAAATGTCATATGGCCTGTATTTCCAGATCTAACACCTAGTTTATCATGTATAGTTCCAGATGAGAACCCTTTCATCTCTCGTTCCACATGGAAAGCTGTTATTCCTCTACTTCCCTTGCTCATATCTGTTTTTGCAAATACAAGGAAATTATCTGCAACATCTGCAAGTGAGATCCACATCTTAGATCCATTAAGGATATAGAAATCACCATCTTCCTTGGCATGTGTCTCAAGTGCAGCCACATCTGAACCTGCATTTGGTTCTGTTAATCCAAAGGTTGCAATTCTCTTGCCTTCTGCCTGTGGTTTTAGCCATTTTTGTTTCTGTTCCTCGGATGCCCATTGTAATAATCCCATGGAATTCAAACCATTGTGGACTGAAATAATTACTCTCAAGGCTGCATCCACATACTCAAGTTCTTCTGAGACAATGGCTGTTGAGATATAGTCCATACCTGATCCACCGTATTTCTCAGGAATTGAAACTCCTAGCAGACCCTGGTCTGCAAATTTTGTCAATGTACTTTTATCAAACTCTTGTTTTACATCTAAACTAGGAATGTTTGGGGCAAGCTCACTTGCTGCGAAATCTCTTACACTTTCTCTGAGGATTTTTTGGTCATCAGACATTTCAAAGGATATCATTAGTTTCACTGAAATTGTTTCCCTTTATACAATGTGCGATTATTATCTGTTAATTATATTTATTTTACTTAATTATTTTATCGAATACGTTGATATACCTATGCTGATTTTTTGGCTGCTTTAACTGCTTCTATCAATTTGGGCATAACTTCAAACAGATCTCCAACAAGGCCATAATCTGCAATTTTGAAAATAGGTGCCTCTTCATCCTTATTAATGGCAACAATTGTTTCAGAGGATGACATACCTGCTAAATGTTGAATGGCTCCGGATATACCCACTGCAATGTATAATTTGGGTGCGACAAATTTACCCGTCTGTCCAACCTGTTCACTGTGTGGCCTCATTCCTGCATCAACTATTGCTCTGCTTGCACCAACTGCTGCTCCCAATTCGGTTGCAAGGTCCTCAATTAATTTGAAGTTGGTAGCTTCACCTATACCCCTACCACCTGAAACAATTATATCTGCCTCTGTTAATTCAACTCTATCTGATGATGAAGCAAGTATTTCTGCTAGTTTGATCATTGCATCACCCTCTGCAACTTCAGAAGTGATCTCCTCTCTGTTTGCCGTTCCATCTCCTAATTCTGGTACGTCAAATATTCCTGCTCTCACAGTAAGTACTATTTTACCCTCTGCCTTGACAGTTGCATGGATTTTATTCCCATGTAATGATCTTTTGAAAGTTGATGCATCAACTACCTTGATAATATCAGATACAGGTGTTGCATCCATCTTTACACATACTTGGGGGGAAATTTCCCTTCCCCATACTGTTCCTGGGAAAATTACAACATCTGCATCTTTTGCTGCATTGAAAATAATTCTGCTGTACATCGCAGGGTGGTATATTGTGATACCTGCTGCTGCTTTAACAGTGGATAATCCCAATTTTCCTGCCTCCTCAATGACTGCATCCACATTGTTATCTATTGCGATACCAAATACATCTGATCCGATAGATTTGGCAACACCTATTGCTTCTTTTGCTGCTTTGACCAGCTTTCCGTTATAGCTCTCTAAAAATACTGCAATACTCATGATATTAATCTCCCTATAATATTTTCTCCTTGGTAGTCAATCCTGTTACCAATTCACTCACAAGTTCATCGGGAGTACCTGTGATTTTCTTACCTGCTGATTTAGTAGCAGGAAATTCTGCCTTTACCTGTGTGACATTCTTTCTGATTTCAGTTCCAGCTGTATCTTTTTTATCCAATGGTTTTTTCTTGGCTTTCATAATCATTGGAAGTTTAGGATACCTTGGTTCATTTAATCCTTTATCTGCTGTCAGTATGACTGGAAATTTGGATTCAAATCTCTCTTTTCGTCCAGCTGCATCTCTTGTTGCAACAACTCCTTCTTCAGTTACTTCAAGTGATGAGATCTCACTGATTACTGGTATGTTCATCAACGCTGCAAGTGCAGGTCCAATAAATGAATCAGAGGTATCAGTTGCTAATTTTCCACATATGATAATATCTGCATTCAAAGGCTCAACAACCTCTTTAATTGCTTTTGCAATTGATAGTGGGTCACTTGACTTAAGATCTGCGTTATTTATCAGTATTCCAGAATCTACACCCATGGCCATGGCTTTTCTAATTGATTTTTCCTCATTTCCAGAGCCTATTGTGACTGAGATAACCTCTCCACCTAGCTTCTCTTTTATCTGAATTGCTGCTTCAACTCCATACTCATCATATGGTCCTATAATATACTCAATTGAGCTATCTTCTGCTATATCAGTACCCGCACTATTGATCTGAAACTTTGTTTCAGTATCTGGCGTGACTTTCAAAAGCGTAACTACCTTCATAAATCATCTTTTCTTATTGAATATTAAAAAAAGTGTTGAATATTAATATAATTTTTTAATATCGATTAATTTATTTTACGCGTAAATCCGTTCTAATCAAAAATTTTATTGACCTATAGCTAGGTAATTTCATAAATGTGATATTATCTTAATTAATTATGCTGTAATGTTTGATACTCTCAAATAATTTATCCATTGTAAACATATTCTTCATTTAATTGAAATCTACATGGATTAGGTACCTTAAATCTAGTATAAATTTTGAAGAGGTAGATAGGGTGCTGCTATACACTGATAAATATAGAGAATGGATTGCTAATCCACTGATTGATGGTTTGATGGATATGGATGTGAAATTATCGGTTGCATTCACAGAGAATTTTGAGAATGATGATATTGATGATGTGATCCGTAGTCTACAATTTCTCAATGAGAATACTCTGATCATCAGTTTACTCTCAATACTAAATCAAAATATCTCAAGATTGTCAAAAATTTTATCTTTTGATAATACCTTTTTCCAGTATTCTGGTTTAAGTATTAATATATCTCCACAGCTGATAGATACACATTTTTATGAATTTATCAACTTTGATCCTGATATTGCAGTATTTCGTAGGAATAGGATAAATAAAATTGAAAATCTAAGGATACAATGTGGTGAACACATACTTGATGTTATTATTGAAGATTTTGAAGTTACAGAAAGTGGTCACTTATTATTACCTGATACAAAACTCTTATTTGAATCAATTGATTTGAACGGTGAATTTCTGGTGAATGGATCAATTTCACCCTATATTCGCAATGGGGAAACCTTGGATTACTTTGGCCCCGTATCTGATGAATTTGTGATTGTGATTGAGGATAGTTATTGTGCTGAATTTATTTGTGATACTACTAGCTCATCTCTTGAAAGGTTAGAAAAGATTGAGGATCTTGATATTATTGCTATATCAATTGGAATTGGACATAATAGATATCATCCTCCCGGTATTCCCTTAATTGATCAGTATTTGGGTGGTTCAGTATCATTACATCTTTCTAATGGTGTACAAATTATCTCATATGATTGCACAATAGAATCACAAAAATAGAATTATGTATGAGCTGAAAGAATCTCTATTAAAATATCATAAACTGTATTTAGTGATATGGAATTATCATTGGTAGTTCATTCAGTAAATGATCAAGCCATTAATGGGGTGGATCGAAAAGGGAATTCATATACTTTGGAAGTCAAGGCTCCATGGTTGGAATTTTTAGGCTATATTGAGGGGCTTATGGAGGTCTCTGTCAAATTTAATAATAATATAATTGATGAACATGGCTATCTTATTTTGGAACCACATTATTTAATAGCAACCACAACAATCACTGAAGCAATTTCATGTGTTCGTAAGGTGTATGTAAATACAATGGGTGCCTCAGACTTACCTGAGAAACGTAATTTAATAAGAATGGTTGAGGGAAATGCAATACACAATGTATTCTCTCTTAAATTGACAAATAGTGAACTAGATCATCAACAGATGGTTGATATTGTGATAGATAAAGTTCAGGCTGATCTGGTAACTCTCAATATTGATGAAGACCATATAAGAGAATATCTTGATCGAGATGGAAAGGTTTTCTCTAGATTTGTTGCGTTAAATGGTATCACAGAATTGGACTGCCAAAATTGGAAATATGGTATTCATGGTAAATTTGATGGCTTGGTGAGGAATAGTATTCTAGAATTAAAGTCTTCCAAAATACCTGAATCTAAGCCATGGGAGGATCATAATACGCAGATAAATATATATCGGGAGATAATGAAGGACAGAGATGATTACAAAGGTTCTGTTTACTATATTCGTGATGGAAAAATGGTGTCAAGAAAACCATATGATACACCTATAAATATGTGGTTAATTGGCAGAAACTGGGCTTATTTGACTATCAAGGGAAAATATCTACCAAAAATTCTTCGTGGTTCAGATACACGAGCATGTAATCACTGTTTTAAAAAAAATGGTTGTCGGGTACTCTGTGCATCTTTAAATAACCAGAGAGACTGTAATCAGTGTATACACAATTCAATCTGTGATAAAAAGGTATGGGATCCTCACGTGTTATCTTTTTATGAACGAATGAGTCGCGCGTTGTTTGCAGAGGAACATGAAGATGTGAAAGGACAAAAAATGATGTCAAGAGCAGGTACCAGTGATAAATCAAAGATAGTTCTGATTGAGAGGGGCTATGCTTTGAAAACAAGTTCAATTATTGGGTCCAAATACAATGATGGTTACTTTGAAATACGTTATGAGCATTCTACTGAGATGAACCGGTTCAGAAAAGGTGATTTTGTGCAAGTATATGACACCAGCAATACTAATGATACTGCAACATTATACTTCAATGCCATTATAAAATCAATCAAATCAAATGAAGTACTTCTGTTATCCATGAACATGTTACCAAAAACTGCAATAATCACATCTTCAAACTCAATATCTGGATATCGTGCTGGTAGAAGGGCTCTGTTCTTTGCAAGTAACTCAGATAATAGATTATTTGATATAATCAATAAAAAAATAAATGATTTTCAGCCAATTAATGGTGATTTAAAACTGAATAATCCCTTAAAAAACTATAATGATATACAGAAGAGGGCTATTATAAATTCATTGGCAACACCTGATATTTTTCTAATTCAAGGTCCTGCTGGTACTGGAAAAACCTCTGTAATTGTTGAGATAGTACATCAGTTATTTATGAATGGCAAGAGGGTAATTATCAGTGCTTTCACAAATATGGCAATTGATAATGTTGGGATTCAATTAAAATCAGCTGGTATCCCATTCATTCGGCTTGGTAGTTTACACTCGACAAATATGGAGATTGAGGAATATCATATCACAAATCGAAAAGATGAGTATGTAACAGCAATTGAGAATAATCTGCCAATAATAATATTATCAACCACCTCAAATATGGCAAAAGATCAATACGTTGATCTGATGATGGATTATGTTATTCTTGATGAAGCAGCACAGATGACTGCACCCGAGTGTATGAAAACATTATTGCATGGTGAGAAGGCTATTTTTGTAGGTGATCATAAACAATTGCAACCGATAATTATCTCAGAAGAGGCAAAGAAATTAGATCTGCACATCAGCCTTTTTGAGGATCTTGTTCAGAATACAGAGAATAGACATATTTTGTTAAAAGATCAGTATCGTATGAATGATGCCATACTTGAATTCCCAAATAAAAAATTCTACAATGGCGAACTCAGATCTGCGAATGTACAGGTTGGGAATAATAAATTAGTATCATTCCGAACGAAAATCACCTCAAATGATCCATATCAGGTTATTGCAATCAATGATACCAAGATAAATCCTGGATTGTAGGTAAATAAAGCAGAGGTCTCTGTTGTGGTGGCATTGATAAAAGATATTCTAGAAGAGAATCCAGATTTAAATTTGAATGATATTGGAGTCATCACACCATTTCGTGCCCAGGTTGCAGAGCTCAGATCACTTATTCCCAATATTAGTATAGACACAGTTGATCGATATCAGGGTAGTGAGAAAGAGGTAATTTTATTCTCAACAATAACCACTGCCAATGTGCCCATACTTAGTGATCCTAGAAGGTTGAATGTGGCATTGACAAGGGCGAAGAAGAAATTGGTGATTATTATAAGTAATCCGCATCCAAATGGTATGTCTCTGATAAACCAGGTATATCGTGATGCCAAAGATAGGGCTTTACTGACCACAATAAGTCAGCTAAGGAATAATGAATTATCACACAGTGTAGTTGAGAATATTAATTTTATCAACAATAAAAGTGACGTTAGGGTTGTTATTGATACTTATGACCCTTATTTTGATATTTCAAATATTGTTGGCAGTAATTCAAAAATATACTATAATACTATTCTTCTGATGGAGAACACTACTGATGACAGAGAACTTTGCCATATATGTAAACAGTATCTTGACTTTGGCATACAGTGCATTGCCTGCGAGTACTGGTTCCATAAGGATCATCTTGAATTATGGGTCTCTGATCGCGAAAGTTGTCCAATTTGTAGAGTAAAACTAGTATTTTTGGAGTATTAATAATTTATTTTATTATTTTTTCAGATATTTAGTATATTATACTTAAAATTCAATCATACCTTCTTCAACGGTATCCGATAGTGCCTTCATGTATATGACACCTACACCACCCACTAATAACAATAGGCCTAGCCAGACTAATCTGACTCCTGCACCGAAAGTATCAATATCTCGATCTGCAGTACTATAAGAAATACCATAACCCTCTAGAAGGTTCCAGAGTCCGATCATCAGCATTTGGGCTGCTGCGTATGTTATACCTGCGGTAATTATTAAAAATAGAATTGAATTTTTTAGAACTGTTCCAAATGGCGCCATAATATCATTTTCCCTTTATTCGATTAATATCGGTTATATTACTCTTTATTGAATATAAGTATATTAAGAATTCTGAATGTCAATTGATAATTCATCATTTTGGGTTCTATAATATAACTTAAGCAAACATGGGCTTACTATGCAGGTCTTTAAACAATTTTTATATC
>JAJRQD010000067.1 GCA_024280435.1 archaeon
ACATCACTTAATATTATATCTGGAAATAATTTCTTTCCATGTGTTATTCTGGCATCAATATCTTCCAGTAATTCATATGCAATAAAATATTGACCTGCAAGACCAATTTTTACTGATTGGGATTCATGTAATAAATTAATTACAAATTGCAATGATAATTTTTCATTCAATAACTTCACTGCAATTTCCATAAAACAATGATATATTTGCTAATTTTAAAACTTATCATAAATTTATATCAGTTGTGTAATTAAGACTTATATTTTGTAATATTAACTAATTTACTTCTTGGAAAGTAAAAAATTATCAGTGAATAAGTGTGAATGCACATTGTGTCCTAACTATTGAATTTAGTATTTATAATCAGTGCTCTGATGTAGATATTAAGAATATCAAGTATCTCCAGCAACAATTCTTATCATTGTATTCTGTATTTGGAGAGTATATGATATACATGTTTAATAATTATTTAGTATAAAAACATTCCATATTACCAATTGATAAATAATGTAGTTATAGCAATCAGATATGACAGAGGATCTTGTCAAAAAATCCAAGAATCTACTTTTCAAGACACTGAATTGCTGTGAGAGCCAGATTATTCCAATACAGAAACTTTATGAGTTATCAGATATTAAAATGGTGAGAAGTGCTGTGACAGGATTGGCCGGTGGGATAAACAATAATGGCTCTACTTGTGGAGTAATTTTTGGTGGTGCTCTGAATATTGCTACTATGCAGGTAGTTAATAATAAAGATTGGACTGTTGATCAGGAAGTAGATTTGATTAATAAAATCAATAATTACGTAAATTCATTTGAGGATAAATTTGGTTCGTCTCTGTGTAGAGATAGAACTGGGCTGAATTTCAGATCATTCAGAGGTAAAATTGGATTGATGAATCCGAAAACAGCAAAAGGATGTGTCAGACAGACTGAGTGGGCCATGGAATATGTTCTTAATACTGTAAAAACAGATATAAATACCAGTGAGATCATATCAATCAATCATTGCCATACCCCCATTTTTGATAAATTCAAAGAGAAATATCCATACATTGATTTTGAATATCTAGAAAAATTGAGTTCTGGATTATCAGGTGGTATAGGTCTATCTGGGGGTGGTTGTGCTGCACTTTCCGCTGCAATAATGATACTTGGTTTCAGATACAGAAAAGAGGTAAGCAATAATAGGAAAAGTAATTTCTTGAGAATAACAGATTCCCTATTTACCAAGAAAACAAATAAAATGATAGATTCTTTTATAGAAGAATTCGGGAGTCTTGAGTGTAGCAAACTAACCTCTAATAGTTTTGATAGTATCAAGGAATTCAATAATTTCAGGTACAATAATAATTGTGATCTGATAAATCAATTTTTAATAGAATATTTGTCAGATATGTCTTTTTGATATAAAATCATTATTTAACTGAAATATGCCTCTTAAATTTTAAATATATTTTCGTTTAATGTATATTTTTACTGAAATATATTTCTTAAAAATAGATCATAAATCATTGGGAAATTCGCGGAGAATATAATGTAATAGAAGATTAAACTTGTACATTTCCCATGGTAGTCATATACACCTATTTTCAATGCACTATCAAGTAAAATATGTATTTCTTTAATTTTGAGCTTAAAATATACCTCTAGACCCAAATAGTAATTATGCAATGCAAAGCTTATTTACAAGGATATTTTAACAATTAAATATGAGTGATAATAATTGGTTTCCTTGTCTTGTTGATGAACAAAAAGAATTCTTCACAGAAGTACCAGGTAGTGGATCTTCTAAATTTCTTGTATTTTTCATTATATTTGATGAGATAATATTATTATTGATCCTTGTTTATTTATTGCTATTATTCCTAGATATTCTATGAACTATGAATTAATATGGGATCCACAGGCTCTATAAATTCTTTCAACATTTTTTCTGCTCAACAGAAGCTTTTGTTAACTCATCTATATTCCATGGAAAATAGCCTAATACAATTTAATAATCTAACATTTGCATAAATTCATTACAACAATTAGAGATAAGAAAATGATAAAAATTATTAATTGAAAATAAAAAAAAGATGATTTACAAATTGGCTATTTTAAGAAGTGACTAGAAACTAAAATAGCCGAATATAAATTTGGTTCTTAAAAAGTGACGGTCAGATCCTCAGGCTCTGCATTTCCCAAGAAATCTGCGACACCACCGACCTCATCTACAAAATCTGCAAATTCATCTTCTTTTATTCCAAATATGTCCACTGCCAAGCCACAAGCTGTGATTTTAATATCACCCAGCTCTTTGGCATCAGCAAGTAGCTTATACCATGGCATCATCTCACCAGACATGCCTTTCTTCATATATGCCTCTTTAACCTCTGGGAAGTTGGTGTTTACTTCAAGCATTTTATCCAATTGATCTTTCTTAACTGCATATACTGCATCATGGGATAAGAATATGTTTACTGGGATGTCTAGTGTGGCAGCTCCGGTTGCCATGACAGCAGCTCCAGTTAGTCCATCAAGTGTAGCGTGTGTAACAAGAATATTTAACATTTCGATCATAGGTTATTCACTTTTGATTAACTAATTATTACAAAATTATAATATAAATATATCGAAAGTTCACCATAAACAATTGTTTCATAGTTTTTTATCTAATTTTAATAAATAAACTAATTATATACTCCTCTGAGGTGATAGTCTGATAAAAATATATACTGATGTATTTTGCATTTTTTTATTCGGAATAAGAAAATATCATGTTTGTATTATTTTATATCAATAGTTTAAATTTTAAATCAAGTATAGTATATACTCAAAATATAAACAATAATCTATTGTACAGTATTGATGTATAACTATTGGAGGGATGTATTGATAAATTAGAATACTAGTAAAGTATTTACTAATAATAATTACCATTGAAATTAGCTTTAAATCAACTTTGATGTGAAATACTTTAAAGATATCACATCACTGTTACTATATGATAATAGATGCAGATGTGGTAATTATCGGTGCAGGACCTGCGGGTGTGGCATGTGCTTATTCACTTGGAAAGAATAATATTACAACCTGTATTATTGATAGAAAAAAGATGGATAAAATAGGTGATAAAGTGTGTGGAGATGCTTATAATCCTTATTTTTTCAACCGTGCATATGATCTTGTTGGTTTACCAAGACCAGATGAAAATAATGGTGAGTTAAAAGAGATACTTGAGTTCATGTTTCTGCAGGGAACAAACCCTGACTACTCTTTAAATATCGGAAATCTCAGTGCAACAGTTGACAGATTAAAATATGGACAGGCCCTGTTAAAAGCAGTAAATAAATCTGATACAGTAACAGTGTTTTCTGAAACTAGATTGAAATCATTGCTTGTGGAGGATAATAATCTTATAGGAATTGTTGCAAGCTCAAAATCAGAGGATATAGAGATTAATGCAAAGATCATTGTGGATGCATCTGGTAGCAGAGCTGTGGTGAGGAGTAAATTACCTGAGAGTATGCTTGATAAGATGCCAAGAAAACTGGAGGATCATGAATTATTAATTGCATACAGAGAAATATTGAGAACTGATAAACCACATAATTTCCAGAAAGGATTGTATGTGATCACTCCTAAAGAGATTGAGGATGTAATGCCTGCATATTTCTGGATATTCAGCAGAGGTGAATATGAGGTAAATATAGGTCTTGGATATCCCAAGACAGAGAAAAATAAAGGAAAAAATATTAAGCAATTGAATTCAATTCTTAGAGATAAATATTTTGAGAATTATAAGATACTGGATGGAAGAGGTGATCATATTCCTGCAAGATTACCATTGCCATCTCTGGTACATAATGGTTTCATCACAGTTGGAGATGCAGGTGCATTGGTTAATCCAATGAATGGAGAGGGTCATGCACCTGCCATATTTTCTGGGATATATGCAGCGGATACAATAATACATGCTATTAAGACGAACAATTTTACAGAGAAACAATTATGGGATTACAATAAAAAAATATGGAATGAATATGGTTTATTGCACTCTCTCGGAGTATTCATGGTTCCTTTATTGAGTGAATTGGGTGTGGATACTGTTGATTGGTTGATTAAGAACAAGATCATCACCAAAGAGGATATAGCAAGTGATATTGATGATCCCAATGTAAATATTGGAAAAAGTATTGTAATACTGTTCAAACTCATGCGAAAGCCAAAATTATTGGTTGCATTGATAAAAACTAAATTAAAAATAGCCAAATTACAGAAACACTGTTTGAACTATCCTGATATTGATAATTTTGAGGAGTGGAATAATACTCTGAATTCAATTGTACAATCTGCTTGATTCAGTTAGAATAATATGATTAAGTTAATTTTTAGTTTGATTTATTATTTAATTTTTCTTCTAATTGCAATTGGTAGTATGAATACTAATAATGCGATGAATTGAAATCCAGCAATTGCGTCTGTATTTCCTTCCTGGGATACTGTATCTGAAATAACACTTGCTAGATTTTGTTTACTGGCCTCTGAGATAATTCTCACTTTTGGATCCCAGATAATTTTTGTTGCATCCACCACATCAAATGTATAATACATCTTACTTGATGCCTCTCCTTTCTCATCAGAAGAATCTGTCAGAGATGATGTGATTACATCAACTAGATTACCATCTGCGTATGCAAAATCAGACCAGGAGAAGAATGCAGTGGAATTACCATCTGACACTTCTACTTCAGTCTCATTTTTTGCGACCCCTTCAAGTTCATCCTCTGATTCATGATCCACTTTGACCTCTGAACTTGTTTTCATATGTGCTTTCACAGCCAGTTTGCTACCTGAAGATGCATATACAAATTCATTGATTATAACATCTATTTTCAGAGAAGTTGGGGATATGATAACATCATTATCCATAACAAATCCAGTACTCAATCTCATATAAAGAGAGAATATTCCATCCAATGTAGTAGCGTTGATCTTAATCAAACCAAATGTTGTATTCTCAGAGTATACCAATGGTTCCCATCCTGCTTTTCCAATCTCATACTCAGTCAGAATTGTCTCATTATCATATCCTACAGTTCCTGTATCAATGAATTCTATAATCTCATCAAATTCCACAGCATATTTCAGTTCAGTTTCCAAATTTCCAGATTCACTCTGGAATTTTATCTCTATCTCTGCATTATCAGTCTCTCCAACATCAAATTCCAACTCGAATTTATCCTTAGTGGTACCATTTTTCAGTTCTGATTCTATTGAGAAACTGTAATCTGTTATCTCTCGCTCGACTTCTCTTTCATATGCAGATTCTTTCTCATCATCTACACCATCTTCATCTTCATCCTCTTCATCATCTTCATCCTCTGAATGAGTGGAATTGTCATCATTAACAACAATGAATTTACTATCACTATCATTAATAGTTCCAAGATCTGCAGATACACCTGTAAAGGTAAGAAATCCTATTACAAGAAATAATAAGAATATAAAGCTATATTTTTTATTTATCATTTTCAATCACGCGAACAATATAATTGTTCTTAATATATATATTACATTAATATATAAAGCAAAATCGGGAACAATTATGACCCTATGGATACTGAATAATGGACAGACTAATGATCGTAATATTATATCAATAGCACCTGTTATCTAGAATTCCGTGTTTCAAAGCGTGATAATCATGCAAATGATACATGTCATTATCAACTGTTTTTATCAAGGAAAGCATAACTTCCAATAGAGTCAAGGGTAAATTTGGCAATTTAGATCTGAGTGTTCCAGTAAGTGGTAGAAAAAAATTCATTTCCTATCATAATATGGTTACAACCAGGCATTTCATTTGATGATTATTTATAAACAATTTGTGAATTATTTATCCTTATAAGAATGAATATATAATAAATGTTGAAGAATAATAAATTGTGTCTGATATCAGAGACCTCGTACCAGCAGAATATATTGATATAGTAAAAGAATCAATGATAGATAAGATAAAACAGGACCCAGAAGATGCATGGAAATATATGAAAGATAATCCAATTGCAATTCTTGCCCTATCCAAGATTAAATCAGACCTTAAAGAAATGATTAAAATCTCTGAGAATGAGATTGAACTGAAGAATATAGGTAAATTTTTTGAGATGTATGAGGATCTGTATTACAGGTTATTCTCTGTTGAGCATTTAATTGAGAAACATGGATTGGCATTACTTGCAGATTTGATTGCAGAGAAATGGAGGAGAAATAATCAAGAGATGGTAATGGCCAGTTTCAATGATATTATAATGAATAATATATCCATTTTGAATTTAGAAGCAATGAAGTTGGGAAATTCTACCAATGATAAGGTCACACTGGGAATACTTGCAGATCTTAATCAGAGAATATTCGCACTCAGACAGCACGAGGCAGATAAAGTAGATAAAAGCTGGACCTTACTTGGCAATCATTACAAGAATATGATTGATACCGTAATATCATATGATGACATATCTAATATGGAGAAGTTACCAGAAGCATGGTTGGCAATACTGCATATTTCCACATTATCACTTGAGGGTTCCAGTGCATTTCAAAGAAAATATTCCGAATTATTACTTGTTAAGTTGAATTCCATATTTGATGAACTACCTGAAAATATAAAATATGATGTGGCACCGTACATCATTCAATTAAGACAATTACAGGAAAAAATAAATAATAATCAAGAAAATTAATTTTGAATACACAAATACCTGCTAAGAAATAACTGAATATCAATCATTTCAGGATCTACTCTGAGCAAGGGGTTGAGTGCAATAAAATAAAATCTGATTGAAATCTGATAATCTTGTACATACAGCAATTTATTACTTCAAATATATGTAAATTGTATGTATCAAATGCAACTAGATGTCACTACAATTCGCAGGTGGGATAAAATTGGTCTTATAAAATGTATCATTGGTGGTCATAAGAGAATACATATTAGTAGATTGAAAGGATAATTGCTGGTAATGTCATGGAGGGGATTGAGTGTGCTTGTATCAAGTATATGTGTGACCTATACACTGGATAATATCAATCGATGGAAAAACTATGTTATATAATTTTGAAATGTCTGCCTTAATACTCTTTATATAGAAAATAAATGATTGGTCATTATGGTACAGACAAATTCTAGGACTTTATTTCAACTATTCCTTGCAGTATTTCTCGATCTATTTGGATTTGGCATTATCATCCCTATATTGCCATATTTATTTTTTGAACTTGGAGAGGGTGCTTTTTTTGCACAGTACGGTCAAATATTGTATGGACTACTGATTGCTACATACTCATTTATGCAATTTCTTATGGCACCAATTTGGGGAAGGCTAAGTGATAAATATGGTAGACGCCCAATAATACTGATAGGGGTCTTTGGATCATCTATTGGATTTGCTACTTTTGGATTTGCAAATAATATCATAACATTATTTATTGCTAGAATAATCGCTGGTTTCTTCACTGCTGCCACACTCACCACTGCAAATGCATATATAGCTGATGTGACCACACCTCAGAAAAGAGGAGCTGCATATGGCATGATCACATCTGCATTCGGTCTTGGCTTTGCGTTGGGTCCTGCGGTTGGTGGATTACTGGCTGATGTCACTATACTGGGCATGTCTGGACATATAATTCCATCATTATTTGCAGCTATTCTATCTCTGTTGAATTTTCTTGGTGCTTATTTCTGGGTGAAAGAATCTCTTACTGAAGAGGTAAAATCCAAGATGAGAGGAGAGAAGAGAAAATTATTCGCAGTATTTGAGATAACAAAATTAAGAGAATACAAGGGTGCATTGACTTTTGTATCATTATTCTCACTGGTAACCTTTGGCTTCTCCAATTGGATCACCTCATTCTCAATCAATGCACCAATTATTGATCCCAGTATAGAGGAGACTGAGCTGGGATTGATGTTCACCTATACCGGTATAATTCTATTCCTAAGCCAACCATTACTGGTAAGGCCTACAATTAATAAATATGGAGAGAAAATACTGATATATATCGGTGCAATATTTGGTATAATAGGCTTTTTCACACTACCACTTGCATATAATATGCTAACGATGATATTGGTTACCACACCGTTAATTCTTGGAATATCATTTTTAAATCCATCAATAAACAGTGTGATAAGTAAATCAGTACCACAGCACAAACAGGGAGAGACTATGGGAATATCACAGGGAATGGCATCACTGATGCGAGTTATAGGTCCTTTAATTGCGGGATATCTGCTTACAATCAATATATTCTTTCCTTACTTTGTTGGTGGTAGTATTTTTGTTCTGATACTGTTACTACTGTTAATAAAGATTGATTTTCCAGAATAATATTTAATCAATCAGTGCAATCACAAACTATAAAATATTGTAGTACAAAAATTATTTATTGTCATTTGATAAGAATATACTCAATAATAAACACAGTAATATCAATGATTTACTAGATCATATTGAATCTGTTATCAATAATAGAGAGGAGAGATTGGTCTCAGAGGAGAGAAGGGTAGAATTGAAGAAGACACCAACTGCAATACTTTTATCTCTTATATATTCAAATGAACTTATCAACTCAGATAATCTGTTGGATAATGTATTTATTCTACTTGAGAAAAGATCTATGCAGATGAGTAAGAATCCAGGTGATATGGCATTTCCAGGTGGTAAATCAGAGGCTGGAGATAGGGATCTGTTTGATACCGCATGCAGGGAGGCGAAGGAGGAAGTTGGTCTGGAACCATCTTCATTGAAATTCATCGGATATATGGATGAGTATGTATCCTATAGTAATCTAATCGTTCGTGCAGTGGTTACAAAGGCCAAACTTGATATTCCAATGGATAATTTCAGAGAAGTAATACAGAAGAGATACAGACCTAGAACAGATGAATCTGAGCATACTGTGGTGATACCAATATCTCACTGTCTCGATCCAAAATACTACTCTACAAAAGCCTATTCAATTCCAAATGGTAGAACTGGTTATATCAGATTTATTGATATTGATAAATATCTTGAACATACCCGTATATGGGGTCTTACTGCAACAATTATTCGTAGGTTCATTGATATTGTATTTCCAGATAATATACTTATTAAAGAGCCTTAATTCTTATTTTATTATAAAATCTTACAAATAAGGTGGAAATAGTAAAAATACCTACAATTGCCCCCATGATCGGGATATTCAGAGCTGCCGCGATACTTATAGTTCCACCACAGCATGTGAGCCCCACAGTTGCCAATCCGAATATATTCTTCTTACTTACCTCATCTAGCTCTGCTTCTGTGATCTCACTACTATTCACAATTATTATTTGATTTGATTATATTTATATTTTTGCTAATATAAATTTTACAAGAATTATGACCTTGCAGATTTTGTCATATCAACTGCTTCTATCACAGCTTTTACCTCAGTAGGATGTAATCTCACCTCGTAGAATGAATCATCAGATAATCCAAGATATAATTTATAGAGTGTATGCACTGTTCTTGTATGATCCTCCTCATCTTTCTGGACAACTATAAATTGTGATAGATCATCACAATATCCTTCCCAGTACTGTGTCCTTTTATTTGCATATATCCATCCGGTAGATGTATTCAGTCTGATAATCACATCAACAGAATTTCCAGCACCATAGCTTAGTGCAAGCACTGATAATATCAATACTATCTGTAAATAAAGTGTATATTCCCACTTAAGTGAATTTAATCCAAAGTATATGAGTACTGACATAATTACACCTCCAACCATTATTGAAATCAGATTTGGCTTTTCCATTAACTCAATTATTTCTCCTTTTTTATTAATCATAAATTCATCATATATTACAAATTTAAAAATTAATTGATAATATTATTTTTCACGTAATTTAATGTTGTTATTTTTCTAGATTACCTAATTTTATTGATTTTCTTCCAATTAGTACTGATTTAAAGAAATAAATTATAGATTCAAGAATTGGATATTTATTTTTTATGTTGTTCGATTTTCTCTTTTGGATATTCAATAGCTTGTGACATGGCATAGCCCACTTTAAATGCCTTGATATTATTCTCACGGAACTTGGCAGGTGATGAATTGATCAGCGTTTCCTCAAAATTTTTTGCATCTACCTCTAATAACTCCAGGTTCTCAGCATCCTCTGGATCGAGATCTTGAAGTAGTGCAGGTACATAGTGATCTGCAAGATCTAACATCTCAGATAAGAAGCCCAGTACAATAATATTACCAAGCTTCTCAGAGCCCATCTCTATTGCTTTTCCATAGAATGGAAGATGAAAGTGTAATTTTGCATTTTCCACCTCTTCACCTGAAAAATCCTGTACATTATCTTTATCTGCAAGTATCACACAACGTGGAGTTGCCAATAATTTGAATTCATCCCAAGCACGTTGTGCCAGACAAATCAGTATCTCAGGCGTCTCCACAAATGGAAAGATAATCTCCTCATTCTTATGTGCAATTATCACATCAGAGACGGTGAGACCTCCTGTGGATGCAGGTTCATAGAATGAGGTGGCTGTGACATTAAGCCCCTGTTTGAATGCTGCATTGATCAGTAACTTAGAGAAGAATTGTACTCCCTGTCCGCCAATTCCACCGATTTTAATTCTCAACAGATTGGCCATCAGAATTTACCCTCCATAGTAGAAGATCTGAATATGCCGATCGGTATCTTTGTATAGCCTACTTTTCTGTCAAATTCTATTGCAGTATTTTCAGACAGTAGATAGCTGGGATCAGAGGTATCTATCTCCACAGACGCCTCTTTGAAATTCTTTATCATATACTCACCAGTTGGATATCCATTTCTCTTGCCATATATTGCAGGACAACCACTTACAAGATCAATAAATGCAAATCCATCATGCCTCATAGCCTGTGCAATTACTCTTGGTAAAGTATTGTACTGTGCAGTAGTGTATCTTGCCACAAATGTAGCACCAGCACCCAATGCTAGATCCACCAGATTAAATGGCTTATCATTCTTTCCAATAGTAGTGGGCGTGACAGTATCCTCAAAACTGGTAGCAGAAGCCTGTCCACCTGTTAAACCATATGTTGAGTTATTATTACAGATTACAGTCATATCAGTGCCTCTACGTGCTGTATGAATAAAGTGATTACCACCAATTGCAAATAGATCCCCATCTCCTGAGAACACAATCACTTCCAGATCAGGATTGCCATTCTTCACTCCTGTTGCGAATGGTAGGGCTCTTCCATGCGTGGTATGGAACCCATCTATATTTACGTATCCTGATGCTCGTCCAGTACAGCCTATACCCGAGATCATAACTATATCATGATCAAAATCATATCCAGCCTGTTTTGCACCTCTAATAATAGATTGCAGGTTAGACCCTAGTGAACATCCACTGCACCAAATTGTTGGCAACATCTTAGATGTCAATGAGGTCTCAAAATTATGGTGTAATTTGGTAAAATCAATTGTCATTTATTATCTCCTCCCAGTACTTTTCTTATTTTATCAAGAATAATGGATGGCGTCGGTATTTGTCCCCTGTAATATGCAAGATGATGAACATGCTTATGCACATATCTCTCTACGGGCCAGATGAGTTGTCCTCTAGACATCTCAACCACTAATATCTTTCTACCCTGCTCTACTTTCTCTATTTGTTCCTTGGGAAAGGGCCATAATGTATTTATCTTGAATGTTCCAACCTTCAATCCCTCTTTTCTTGCTAAGATCATGGCTCTTCTACACGCTCTTGCAGTGGAACCAAACGCCACCAGTACTATCTCTGCATCATCGATATTGAATAGATCGGGTTGAGGCATAAGATGTTGATATTTCATTATCTTATTGTGAAGTCTATCAATTAATTGTTCATAATTATCAGCAGATAGATCTACATGACCAGATGGATCATGTGATAATCCAGTTGCAAATGATTTCTCATGCTCTCCGAATGCATTGTGTGGTGGAACAAAATCCACATCTATCTCCTCACCTTTGAAAGTGATTTTTGGATTACTAGGACTTGCACGGTTGACAATCTCTATTTCATCGGCTTCGGGAATTATCAATCTCTCTTTGAGTACTGAGATAATCTGATCTGATAGTACAAATACGGGCGTTCTCAATGCCTCTGCAATATTAAATGCCTCAATGGTGAAATCAAAGCATTCTTGGATTGATGAAGGCACCAATGTAGGTATAAGATAATCTCCATGGCTACCGAAATGAGCTTGCATAGTTTCCTGTTGTCCAGGAAATGTTGGTAATCCAGTAGATGGCCCACCTCTCATCACATTGACAAGTACCAGTGGCGTCTCTGTGAATCCAGCCAGACCTATACCTTCCTGCATCAATGAAAATCCTGGGCCTGAAGTAGCAGTCATTGCTTTTTTTCTAGTCCATGAACATCCTGCAACAGCTGTAATAGAGGCAATCTCATCCTCCATCTGTACAAATGATATGCGATCATCAATTTTCTGTATTCTTTTGATTACTCTTTCCATGATGGAAGTTGAGGGTGTGATCGGGTATCCGAAGTATCCCTGTAAGCCTGCTGCGAGGGCACCCTCTGCAACTGCTTCATTTCCTGAGATCAAATGTTCTCCTGTAAGTATTCTTGGTTCACTCATTTGTTTACCTCCTCAACTTTATGTATTGATAGAGCAAAATCTGGACATGCGTACAGGCATTTTTTACATGCTTTACATGCACCATTCTCAATTGGATAGATAAATCCATTAGTGGATTTTTTCTTGCTCATGAATAATGCATCATAAGGGCATACACTTACACATATACTGCATCCTTTGCATCTCATTCTATCAATCACAAATAATCTATCTTTCCTTTTAGAGGCTGGATAGGTATCAAAACGTTCATTGGAAATTACTTCCTCGTTTTGATTATTAAGTTCTGACACAAGTATATCAAATATTGTTGATTTATAAAGTGTGGATGGTATTTTTAGTACTTTGTTATATTTTATGTAAATATCTTATTTAATTAGTACTTTGAATTTATTGAAATATATTAAATTCACTATAAACTAGATGATCAGTATAATTTATTAGAAATTCATGGAAATAAACGGATATAATATAATTTCTGAATAGACTGCTATCATCTAATTTGTACATACGAATTTTAAGTTGTCAATTTTACACGCTCTGGTGAGATGATGAACTATTATTCATTTAAGAGCATACAGAAAATTATTCAGATTTTTTTTTCTTGAATTTATTCAATTTAAGATATGGATACCCCACAAATATCAGTACAAAGATTACAATAACAAATGTTTGTGATATATATTTGGCAAATAATGCCATAATAATGACTAGTGGCACAAGAATAATCAGTGAATAATCTTTATTACTATCAATCTTCACATCTGGAGGTTCTGGCAATAATGGTAAATATTGTCTCATGGCATCCATCTCCTCCTCTGTTCTTGGTCTTAGCTCATTAATTAGTTCTTTATCGAATTGTTTCAGACAAAATGGACAAACAGTATGCAGGAAAGTTATCCAGGTTGCCAGATGTTCCTTATGAAATTTCTTTCCACAATCATGCTTGATACTTGGTCCGATAATTCTTTCCTCACAAAGATTGCACTTTACCATATTGTATCTTTTGAGATTACAGATTTATAAATTTGTATTGTTATTATTTATATTTGATAAATTGTTTAATATATCTAATATTGTTATAATTCAAGATCTAGGTATATTGTACCTGCTCTCTCAGTTACTGCCTTGATTGATATTTTAGATCCACCTTTTACAATAAATTCATAGGTCCATTTCTGATCTTCTGGAGAGAATACATAGAATACATTCATATTCATCTTGTTAGATCTGCCCTCTAGATGCGGGAAATTGATTCTATTATTTCTTGGTGTTACTATCTCACAATCAGTAGTGATTTCTAATTTATTGGCTAATACAACTTTGTTATTTTTTGCCTGATTCGAAGTGTAGGTTGGTAAAAATCCCTCATTAATGATTGATATATTAATCTTATAAGTATCATCACTGATCTGCTCTATTCTATGATCTGAGAATTTAATTCTTGCATTGGCAAATGCATGTGCAAAGGCAAATAGTGCATTCTTATGTGCAATCTGTTCAAGATATCCTTTTCCAAGAGGTGGATTCTGCCATGTATATTTGAATTTCCAACCACCTATCTCCACTCTACCAAGTTGTGGATGATCAAATTCCTCCCAATTCTTGAAGCCTTCTCCATCTAGAGTATCATCATTCCATTTGAGTAATTTTAATTCCTCCTCTTCAGTTCTTCGGTACATAAGAAATTGAATATAGTCTCTATCTTCAATCCCAGCCTCTTTGATAATATCCCATAATTCAGTAGAATATGAGAATATGCCTCTGTGATCAAATGCCCAGTCAAGAAAACCTCCCAGAAGATCCTTCTTACTGTCGTATTTGAATTCTTTATTGATATTGATACAGGGATATCCTGTTAATTCCTCACCAATATCTCCAAGATGTTTGAATACTGCAAGATCATGATTATCCATCTCTGTATCAGGAGCATATGAGAGTGGTCTTAGTATCACTCCTGAGAATGTATGGAATGATTGTATTCCATTTATATTCGGATGTGCTCTGATAAAATCTGCAATGGCTCTTGTTTCAGGTTCAGATAGTGGGAATGGACCTGCACCCTGTTGTACACTCTCCATTCCCCAGTGAGCTGGATTCTGTCGATTAAGATCTAGCCCCTCTGGTGCAGGAGCTATTTTTATTGGTTCACCCCTTTTCCAATCCTCAATCATACCTTCTGGAAACATACGATAGAATTTACCCTCTATATCATCTGCATTTCTTTTTATCATCAATCTAGGATCTTTATCAGATATTTTCCAATCACCAAGTTCATCTTGAATTCTCATCCAGAGTATCTCACCATCTTCATTGATATCCTCTGAATGAAAGCCTGGTAATTTATCTGGATATGGCCAGTATCTTGTTGATGATCTCAAAGTATTCGGAGTGGTGAGATATCGCTCAGATCCATCTGCTGATATCCTTGGCACAATATAAAATACATATCTATCCAAAAGATCTGTGATTATCTTCTCATTATTATATTTTTCAAGTAAATAATGAATAATATAAAGTGCTGTTGTACTTCCTGTGACCTCACCTGCATGAATATTTGCTTCTATGTAGTATGCAGGTTTCTCCATGTCATCAACAACAAAATTAGTTATCTTTGCAACCCAGATAGTTCTTCCTTCATATGTTTTGCCAATTTCCTCTATTTTAATCAAATCTGTGAATTTATTTGTTTTATTCTTCAGAAATTCAGTAATCTCACTGTGTAAATAATATTTAAATTCAAATTGATCATCTAGAGGTAGGTCTAAAAATGCCATATATTTTATATTCATTACATATTAATAAGTATTTAATATTGGGCTAATACGTAAATATAGGATTTTAATAAACTAGTTTATTTACAGATCAGTAAAATTAACTGTATATGTCTCTGTTGTGTTCTTTCCATCAAATTGGAATATTAATGAAACTTCGAATTCACCTGAAATGCTACCTTCACCATCATATATGAATTTAATTGCAAATGTTGAGGTACCTTCTGGGAATGTTCCATCAGTTGGTACATTGATAACACCATCTAGTGTTACAGTTGAATTGGTCATGGTTGCATCTAAAATAGAACCAGCTTCCTTGGCATCAAATACTCCATTCCATACTGCACTAGCATTACCAGAATAGGCAGTTGTTGTCTCAACTTTAACTTTTGAACTAGTCAAAGCTAATACAATTGCAGCCACTGCTATTATTGCAATCACAATTACAGCGTACATAACAGGTTTTGACACCGCTCTTTTATTTTTAAACAATGAGTTTATAATTTTCATAGTTGATTTTTCAGTGAATTAAGCTATATATAATAATAACGATTTTTTTGAGACATTTTATTTTTTTTGTATTGTAAAATATATCAATTATCCATAATTGAGAAGTGTGAATGAAATTTTATGTAATAATTTTTTTTTTTTTTAATTATTCCAGTAATATCGCTTAACTATCAATTGAAACCATATTTGGATGGTTATTTGAAACAAAGCGGTAAAATTGAATATAGTTACAATTTTAGAAAAGCATGAATTTATATTTATAAGTTCAAAGCACTTGTACTATTAAAATATATTAAATATATCAAATATAATAAAAAAATATTCATCTGCACTTTGTACCACTTGGGAAATTCGCGGAGATATATTTATTCAATAAGGATTCATCGAGTGAAATTACATAATTAGAGCCTGATTACTTGAAAAGAAAATTAATAATAGTCAGATATTTTTATACTGATCTATCAAATTAATATCATTTATTTTTATTGAAATGAGTATTTCTCTTTCTTGATTTTTGGGAATATCTGCGTTGTTTATTACTATTTCGCTCATTTCTACTCCTCTTGTATGAAGATTTGTTTTTTCTCTGTTTGCCTTCAAGATCTGTTGGCTTTGGTGGTGCAATTCTGCTCATAAATGGATAATTCTCTGCTCTGATCAGATGTTTCTGTGTAAGCCTCTCAATTGCCATCAAATATGGTCTCTCACTCTCATCACAGAAATTATATGCCTTACCTGATTTACCAGCTCTTGCAGTTCGTCCAATCCTGTGCACATATGTCTCTTCTTCATTACTCATATCAAAATTAATGACATGAGTGATATCATCAATATCTATTCCTCTTGCAGCAATATCAGTGGCTACCAGCACTTGTATCTCATTATTTTTGAACTCAGATAGGGCTTTCTCCCTGGCAGACTGTGATTTATTACCATGAATTGCACTTGCTGATATATGCTCTCTTAGTAATTTTTTGACTATCTTATTGGCACCATGTTTAGTTCTTGAGAATATCAGTGCTTTGTTAATCTTCTCTTCATATAGCAGATGAATTAATAGTTCAAATTTATCTGACTTCTCCACAAAGAAAACTGAACTCTCAATTGTATCAACTGTTGATGCAGGAGGATCTACTGCTACATTCTCAGGATTTACCAATATCTGATCTGCAAGCTCTAGTATCTGTTTTGGCATTGTTGCAGAGAATAACATTATCTGAGCCATATCAGGTATCATTTTGATTATTTTTCTAATATCTCTGATAAATCCCATATCAAGCATTCTATCAGCCTCATCCAATACCATTATCTCTATTCTATCCATCTCCATATGTCCTTGATTAATAAGATCCAATAATCTACCAGGAGTTGCCACTACTATATCTTTTCCCCTCTGTAAATGACGTACCTGTGGTTTCTGATTAACCCCACCGTATATTGTCACATGTCTGATATCAGTTAATTCAGAATATTTCCATATACTCTCTCCAATTTGACTGGCAAGCTCTCTTGTGGGTGAAAGAATTAATCCTCTGGGATATGATTTTCCTTTGACTGGATTATTGGATAATAATTGAATCATTGGTAGACTGAATGCAGCTGTCTTTCCCGAACCTGTCTGGGCAGTAGCAAGTAGGTCTTTGCCTTTTAATGCCAAGGGTATTGCTTTTACCTGAATTGGTGTTGGATATTCATATCCCTGCTGTGTAATTGCTTCTAGAATAGGATAAATAAGATCTAGATCCTCGAATCTGATTTTATCATCATTAATATCTTCATGAAAATTCTCATTTTTGAATTGATCTGTTAACTGTTCTTCCAATATTTTTTCAAGGGAGATTATTTGTATTTTTAATTTTGTACCATCAGAGTACTCGGGTAGATCAAGTACTACTTTCCCATTGTTAACAACAACATCAAGAGTTCTGAGATTCTTCATAAAAGTATTATCTTAACATGTATTAAAAGAATGTATATACAATACTCTGATTTTTTTAGAAATCATTTTGATTTTAACTAATTTCAATCTATAAACTATTGTTAATATTCTACTTTGACTAGTCTTTCCTTGATATAGAAATTGAATGACTTATTAATCTCAGATAGATGTTTGTAATCCAACATATCTAGTTGTATTCTGATATCAGAGTTCCATTTTGGTATTTTCTTCAGTATCAAACGTGTCGTCATATACTCATTAAATCTTTTAAAAAAATGATAAAGCTCTATATGATCCATCTCATCTAATTTTTTCTGTAAATCATCAAATCGTAACATATTTCTAATTTAGAATAAACATCATGATATTTAAAATACTGCAGAGAGACTTTATTAAAAGTGAAATGAACTAATTTTATTCAGTAAACAATTCTTCAAATCCTCTACATTCTTAAAACAGGTTACATTATCAATCTCACATATCCTCTCTCCAAAAATACCCCAGGTGACCCCAATTGGAGTGACATCAGCATTTATCGCTGCAAGCATATCATTTTTTGCATCACCTATATACAGTACTGATTTATCAGAAGAGATACCTAATAATTCACAGGCTCTTGCAATCGGTTCTGCCGATGGTTTTAACTTATCAACTGATTCTGCTGTGATAATTACTGAGAATTTGTCTAACAGATTGAATTGTTTTAATAATTTAATGGTGGTCTCTTTGAATTTCGATGTGGCAATAGCTATTGGTATATTTTTTGAGAATAATAATGATATTAATTCATACATACCATCTTTGATCTTCTCCTTATTCATCAACAAACCTTTTTTATACATCGATAGAAATAATTCTTTATCTCTAATATTCATCAGTTCAGCTATCTCATTCAACCCTTTACCCATCATTGATTTCAAAGTATCATCATATTCTATATTTAATTCAGTTAATGCAAATTTATATGCTGAATATATATTATCAATATTATCTGCAATTGTACCATCCAGATCAAAAATCACTGCACTAATCATAAATAATTTTAAATTCTGTTTTTTAATAATTTATTTATACAAGAAATTCAGTTAATATTGATTAAAAGTTTAATTTGATATTTCCAATATTATACTTGACTAAAACAGATTGAAATCTTATTTGTTCTCATAATCTGCCTCATGTGGACGTAGCAGAAATTTTCCATCATCACCTCAAGTATTACAAATTTTATTAATATCACCTGTTTTAGCTCTGATTTTATTGTTTGTATATACCTATAATTCTAATTTCTCACCACAGTTCATACAGAATTTAGTAGTTCCTTTTTCACCGCAATTTGCACAGTACCTTGGTTGCATAACTTCTGGTTGAGAGAGAGTGGGTTGATAAGTATTGACGGGTGGAGTATAAAATCCAGGTTGATTAGTTGTATTATACTGTCCATATATTTTGTTATCCTTTTTACCTTTATTATTGAAATAATAAACTAAAAAGCCAATACCTGCAATTACAAGCAATACAACAAACCAATTGATACCACTTCCACTAGGTACATTGGTAGAAATAGTGTATTCAATCAATCCATAGTCTGAAATTGTAAATATTGCAAGATTAAGTTTAATATCTCTATTTGGAGTATAACTTCCAGTGGTAAATGAATAACTATCTAACCACATATAAAGATTATCAGGTACAATCTCATAGACAAGAGAATTGATTATATCAGTAACTTCATCTTTCGATGAGCAATCACATAAAAATACCTCAATATCCCCATCAGCAAATACATCTACTGTAAATTCTTCATTAGCTTTCAATGAATATTTAATAAAATCAAGTTCATTGGAATCCCAGTATTCATCCCCATTGTCGGAAATAGATCCTGTCTCATCGTAGGTTTCTGCCGCACTCACCATAGATGAATTAAGGAGAAAGAAGATAAATAAAACTGTAATTAAATATTTTTTTTCCATTATACCAAAAATTTTTGATGATTATTTATAGTTATGTAATTACAATTTGCAAATTGAAAAAATATTATAGTTTATAACTTTATTTTAAGATACATTATAATAGTTTTTCACCACAATTAGTGCAAAAATTAGTTATACCTTTAGTACCACATTCTATACAAAATACAGCTTTTATTTTAATGGGTTCTGGTATGTACTCTTTTTTAGGTGATATAGGAGGTGAATATCCATAACTATTTCTAGAATAATACGTTGAATTTTGTATTTGATGCCTTGTCTTCTTTTTTACATTTTGATCATAAAAATAGTATAGAATTAGCCCTGCCACTACAATAGCAATTATAATTAATATTGTTGGACCAATATTAATTGTACCATCTACTGTGGTATCAGATTGTTCCATTCTAGCAAGATAATTATTACTTGGAGAATTAGTTAGTATAGTATATGATATACTACCTGTATCCGTAACAGTAAAAATAGCAATATTCAATGAAATATCAGTTGATGGAGTGTAAGAACCTGTTGTGACAGAATAACTGTCAATCCATAAATATAAATTATCGGGTATTATATCATTACCTAAATTCACAAATATTGAATTTATATTTTGCTCAGTTGCACAATCACATAAAAATAATTCTAATTCACCCGTTGACTGAAATTCAATCTTAAATTCTTCATTTGCTTTCAATGAATATTTAATAAAATCAAGTTCATTGGAATCCCAGTATTCATCTCCATTGTCATAAATGGATCCTTGTTCAGAAAATGTTTCAGCAGAAACTCTGTTAAGTAATAAAATTAGAAAAATGCCTAGATAGATTAATCTTTTATTTCCAACCATTAATTTGGAATAATATCAAATATATTAATATTTATTTGTTATCATTTATTAAAAAGAAAATTTATTTTTGATCTATTAATGAGTTAACATAAAGATATTTAGAACTGCAAATAATGAATAATTGTACTATTTGTTCGTACTAATAAGATGATTGTTAGGTATTAATTTGTTAGAAAATAATAGCAAAAATAACTATTTGAAACTATATCTGCACAAAATATTTGATCTCAGCATATAATAAACAATTCATACGATGAAAAATCTCACCGCCTATTCTAATTTATTTCTGAAAAACAATTATGAAAGGATAAAATAATACTTTAATGAATAAGAATATTATCAGCTCCTAGAATGAATAATAACTTGTTACTGAATAGAAATCCAAAACTGCACAATAAAATTAACCTATATACAAATTACTTTTAATTAATTTTCTTCAATAAGCATATTGTATAATCCTAGTATGCTTGACATGGAGATTGTAAAACAACAATTAGCTACCATGCCAATGTTAAATAATCTAATTTCAGAGTATATTGATAAGAAACCATTTGATGGTATAAAAATTGCAATGGCACATGTATTGGTTGCAAATACCTTACCAATGATCATTGCCTGTCTTGCAGGTGGTGCAGAGATAAGAATCACAGATACCAATCCACCCAAGAATGATAGGGTAGTATTTGAATTTTTTGAAAAATATAATATCACATTTGATCATGATTTCAAAGATGCAAAAGAATTTGATGTGGCACTGGATTGTAATGCATATTTCAGAGACAATCCTCCTAAAATAGGTATAAGTGAGGTGACCAGATCAGGTATTCACAAATTCAACGATATCAAATTGGGATATCCAGTGATTGATTGTGATAACTCAATTGTTAAGATATTAGAGACATTTATTGGAAATCCATTATCTGTAGAGAAGGCTTTTGGAAAGTATATTGGAGACCCTAAAAAAATACTTGAAAAAAAGAAAGTTGTCATCATGGGTTTTGGAAAGATAGGACGAGGTCTAGCCAGAGTATTTGGTAAATATGCGAATATTCATATTCTTGAGATAAGTCAGAGTGTTGTTAATAGAGCAAGACAATTGGGTTATAACGCAGATTTAATCAGTTCAGTTGAGAATAATGATAAATACCTAGAAGATACAAAATTGATTCTCACTGCAACTGGATTTCCAGATGTTATTAGTAATAATTTCAGTAAAGATATTATAATGAAAATTGATTATCGTATAAATATAGGTGCAGTTGATGAATTTGGCAAGGAATATTCAGAGGATGAGGTTTTCATGTCGAAATACATCCCATTTAACTTCAATATGAGCCCTCCAACCGCAAATGAGTATATAGATGGGATACTTGTGGCACAGATCAGAGGATTGGAGATATTAATTAATAATAAGTTGGATAATAAAGTGATTAAATTACCAGAAGAGTTGGATCAATCCCTGATAGATGGATTCGAGCACTATAATTATTCTATTAGAGGTATAATATCAGAATATTTTGAGTAGACTATTTGAAAAATAGATTTAATTGTAATTCAAAATATTAATAGATGTGGAAAATACTTATTATGTATATTAATTCATAATATATATGGAAATAAAAAATCAAGATATTATGGCAACAATTTCTATATTACTAGCAATTATTGGTAATATAGAGGTTTGGTTTGGAAAAGGAGCTCCTTCATTTGTAGTAATTATTCTCAGTGTGCTGATGACAGGTGGATATGGAGCAGTAAGAATTGTGAAATTTGATGAAAGACCTGCATTCAATGTTAAAGGTCTTGCAAGATTAATAATCATGGTTCTTATGGTATTCATGGCCTGGGGTCAGTGGAGAATAGATGAGAAATTCGGCTGGGAATTAATTATCATAATTCTAGGTGGCCTTGGAGTGAATGCCACATCATTATTTAAATCTGTTAAATTGAATAAATAGTTATAATTCATTATATCCACGTTGTCTTAGTACAAATAATTTGACTTCATTCTTCTCAAGTAGTGAAATTGCTTCATCACTAATTTCAGGTTTAAATGCATAGGTTATGAATAGTCTAGTATGTGCTTTCTCTTCAAATAGTTTCTCAATAAATTTAATCTTCTTAAGGAATATATTTACCTTAGCAATAGTTTTGGTGATAGCTGTGACTTCACCTATAATAAGAGGATCATCATTGAAGATATCA
The DNA here is from genome assembly GCA_024280435.1 of archaeon. Lineage (GTDB taxonomy): Archaea > Asgardarchaeota > Heimdallarchaeia > Heimdallarchaeales > Kariarchaeaceae > JAJRQD01. The sequence goes on from JAJRQD010000067.1 coordinate 22,917, forward strand.
ATCTCTATATCTTTATTGTCCGGAAAAACAGAATAATCCTTATCATAAAAGGTTTTTTTCTTTATATCAAGTTTTTGAAATCCTTGAACCATCAAATATTCCTGTAACCATAAGCTATTGAATTCTTCAAAGTCGTGACCTAAAGACATGGATAGATCATCGAATCGTGAGAACACTTTATCAAATTTATAGTCCATGTTTTTTTGCATCTCATCAAATCTTTTATCCACCTGTTCAAATCTTTTATCCACCTGTTCAAGCCTTTTATCCACCTGTTCAAGCCTTTTATCCACCTGTTCAAGCCTTTTATCCACCTGTTCAAATTTCTTATTTGTTTCAATTCGGTTTTTATCTATTTCCTCAAGGATCCTTGTTCATTCATTTTTTTTTGCAAACTCACTGGGATAAAATAGCTTAGCTAATTTCTCCCTGTATTCAGGTGATTTTTCAACGAATGCAATAAATTTATCAATAGAAATTTGATCCATGTCACTCATTATACAGCTTACCAATTAATATTTGAATATATTAATATTTAAAGTTATTTTAGGTCACTGAATTTTATTCTTACTATAATAATTAATATTTCAACAATACACTGATTAAAAACGATTTATTCACAAATAATTTATAGAAGTTATCTGTTTGATAATACTATAATCAATATATTTATTATAAACATATTGAACATAAACATAATGTCCACAAATATATTTGGTATGACAACTGTTGCATTTTTGCATGAGATATTCACAATACTTTGGATAGGGGGAATGTCAGTACTCCTTATGGCAATATTGCCTGCATTGAAAACAGTCTTTCCTGATAAAAAGATAAGAAAACCTGTTATTGATCAGATACAGAGAAAATTATCGGTTATTGCACTCACAAGTATCACAGGTATGATAATTACTGGATTATTAATGACTACCAGACTTGTTTCATTGACTTCGATCTTTGATTTCTCTACTAACTACACAGCAATTCTCTCAATCAAACATATACTGAGTATAATCATGATTGTGATTGTGATTATTAGACGATATTATATTGATAAATTGTTTGGAATGAAAAATCCAAAAAAAGAGACCTACAGTTTCTTGTTATTGCTATCTAATGTATTACTCGGTTGGATAGTTTTATTCTTAAGTGCTTACATGGTTAAAATAGGTGTGTAACCAATTAAATTTTTATAAGCATAAAATATAGTGGTTGTTATGAAAGAAGATTTGGATAATGTGATGGAACCTCTACCAATGGTCCGAGTATTGTTATTACATACGATCAATAAAAATCCAAAAGTGTCTGGATACTCAATAATTAATCTGATCAATGAATTCACCGCATCTAGAGTTGAATTAAGGACTGGAACTGTTTACAATGAGTTAAGAAAACTAGAGAAGAATGGACTACTTGAAAGTACACAGCAAACTACCAGTAGAAAAGTAAGATTGTATACAATCTCAAATCCGGGTTTAGAAGAATTGAAACGATTGATAAATATTATTAAGATCAAGATTGATATACTTTTACAACCACTTATAGATTTAAATTAATTCAATACTATTTTTCATTTAATATAATTTCAATTAATTTCTAAGCCATTTGAACTGTTAAATTAGTTTATATATTCTAAATTACAGAGATATAATTATGCAAACATTTTATGTAATAATAATAGTCATAGTTTTAATGTATGTTCTAGTGGAATTTACTTACAGACGTAAAGGAGATCCAAATAATAAATTTCTTGATACAGATAAAGCAGAGAGTAGGAGTGCATTTTATAGTGGAATGCAGGGAAAAAAAGGTTTATAGCTTACCACAAGAAAAGGTAGTATAATTTTTTATTTGTAAGACTTTTTTATTTGTAAGACAAGTAAAACATTAAAAAAAAAATTAACTATTGAATTTAGTATGACTATCTCTGAAACAACACAAAAAATTATCAGTGATAAAAGATTTCATATGTTGTTAATATTTATTATTAGTCTGATTATTCGATTATATATCCTTTATAACAGTTATATTATCAATTTTTTTGAGGGTAGAAATGCATACTACGATTTATCAGAGCATTACCGATTTTTGCAGGATCTAGTAAGTGGGAAGCCATTTTATATGGATAACTATCATGAGAAATACAGTCCTGTCACCCCAACAATACTGTATCTGCTGACACTTCCGCTATTCTGGGCAAATATTCATATATTCAAGATCACTATCATTGGATTTGCAATAATACTGTCAATCAATGCAGTTATAACATATGTGCTATTAAGAAAGTATTCTGATGATGTATTATTAATATCAATTCTTGTTATTTTCAATCCTGTGGATCTTATTGGAATATTATCCTGGGGAGGCATCTCACTTGCAATCACAGTTATATCTATCACTGCAATATTAATATTACAACATGATCTTAATAAATACAGAGTATTTGCAATGATCTTACTAGTTATAATCTCAGCTAGTGCTCATCGTACAGGAATGGTAATACATCTTGTTGCATTTATAATCGGATTGTTAATACATTTCAGAGAGATAAGGTTCTCAAAGCGTATTTTTGCTATTATAATTCTATTAAGTACATTCTTCTCCTATTTATTTGCTGTTAGGGTATATTCTCTTGTTAAAACATATATGAAACAGATACTTAATCCAACTGGAGATAGAACAAAATACATGATTGATACTGTTTCTGATAATTTATCATTATCAATATTCATCTTATTACTTTCAACAGTCATAATTATAGTGACATACAAAAGAAAAGAATATCTAGAACTGCATAAAATAGAAAGAGTATATCTAATTACGGGGATATTACTTGCATTGGTACCAGTTTATGATATTGTGGTTTCATCGCGTTTTATAATAGCATTGAATCCCATTTTACTTATTTTTATCAGCTATACATTCAAAATATTTGATCATTGGTATAAAAAAGCATATACATTGATATTGATTATTCTGGGTTTATTAACGGTTGACTACAGTATTGAGAGATCAGTTGCTCATTTGAGAGAATATTGGCCCTAAACTAGTATATAATTTAAATTTTTTACATTAATTATTTTTACATTAATTATTTTTGCATTAATTATTTTTTACATTAATTATTTTTACATTAATTATTTTTACATTAATTATTTTTACATTAATTATTTTTACATTAATTATTTCTACATTAATTATTTTTTACATTAATTATTTCTGAGATTGTTCAAAATTAAACTCCTCTAAATTGAATTATGGGTCAATTGTAGGTAATATTTCTAATATATCCCTGCAAAAAGACAAGTTCTGGAAATAAATGTGATTCAATTACTGTGTAATTTCAATGCTTGAAAATACATTCTACGAGATCTCAGTTTCAAAATACAGAATCAAAGCTTAGAATAGTATAATTTAACTGGGAAGTTTAATATAATACAAACTCTCTACATTAATTATTTTCTACATTAATTATTTTTACATTAATTATTTTCTACATTCATTCCTTAATTGTTTTTCAGAAATCAAATAAACAGGTGGGGTGACTTTTTCGGTACAGAAAACAGATGGGTTAATTATTTCTACATTAATTATTTCTACATTAATTATTTCTACATTAATTATTTCTACATTAATTATTTTTACATTAATTATTTTCTTCTTTTTAATATTGCATAGCTTAAAATTGGTAGCATTACCAGTGATAGTACCTCAATTGATGAAAATCCAAGGAAGCCAAAATTTGCACCTGTTACAGCTGATTGTTCACCACCCTCTGTGTTTACATTTGCACCAACATTGGAGGATGCAGAATAAGATGACTGTTCACTGTCCTCAGTACCTGATTTTCTACCCTCTGCTTCTGCTTCAGAACCTGCATCCAAACCAAAGGATGAACCAGAGCTACTTCCACCAATAACAATCTCATCGCCTAATGAAGACTCTCCTGTATTGATGTAGGTAACTACTGCAACAGGAATAGATAGAGGATAATTGGCATTCTCCAATTTAAATGTAAATCTTGATGAATCGGTTTGGCCTGCATCCAAGCCTTTTGTATCATAGATCAAGAAATCACTTACTGTGTAAATATTATCTATATTATCAATAGATGTCAAGCCATCAACTACCCAATCTGCAAAATTCCAGTATAATGAATAATTTCCAACTGCTTCACCGATATTTGTAACATCAATCTTGATCTGTATCTCATCAACTCCGCCAACAGTGCTCATTCCTAGATATGTTACCTCGGTTGTGAATGCAGCTTCTGGAATTGCTGGAGCTGATACAGCTGTTTCAGGTACCAATAAACTACCTGCAAGATTAGATGTGGTCTCATACCTCTGTGCAGATCCAAAAGGCATGGATGTTATACCAAGATTGTAATAATCCTTGAGTGGGGTTTCAGGATTGGATAATTCATCTGCTTCAGATGTATAATATACACTTGCATATACCGGATGATATCCCAGGAAACTATCAGCAATTGCCGTGACATTGTATACTTCAGATGTACCTGCTGCGATTGTTGAGAATTCAGTTGAGGCAATAACCTCAGTCCTGTCTATAATAAAATTCCTACCTAGAATACCATTCTTGAGATCAATTACTACATTAGTTGCAGCTGTATCACCAATATTTAATACCTTCACAGTAATTATCTGTTCATCGCCCACGTTGTATACCTGTTTATCAGTTGATACCTCAACAAGTAGTACTGCCTGATCATCTGCAATCTGTATATTCAAACCATTGGATTGTCCAAAGAATGTAAAACCCTCTGCATTCTCATAGGTGAATGGTAATCCAGTTGCAAATACTACATCTGCTATTGGATCATATTCAAAGAATGGCATACCGTAGAATGATTGTCTTGCAAAAGTATACTTCATCAGCTCTACAAAGCTCTCTTCCTGTGAGAACAGATTCGCAGTGGGATATCCATATACATTCTCTTTGCCAATATCAAATGAGAAAGAAGCAAAATAATCATTCTTATTTGGAATATCAGTTATTGAGAAGCTAATATTCATATTTGCACCTGCAGCCAATGAGGCAATACTTGTGGTCATGAAATACTGTGTTTCATTGCCAGTTAATGTGGGAACCTCTCTTGAGACAAGTGAGAAATCATTCTCTAATAATTTAAATGTTTTCTTCTTCTCATAAATATTGGATTTTGCATCCTCAAAGGTAGCATTAAATACTACGGGTAGTTTCCTTTTTACCTCAAGCAATAATTCATTTGATGAACTAGTTCCTGCAAGTGCAGGTAACAGAATATTATCAAGACCATCAAGTAAAGACTGTGGGAAGCCATTGGTTGCAGTGATATCTACAACTATTATACCATCATCATAGAGATTATGACTGGCAACAGAATTCCACAGAGCTGGTAGATCACCTGCTGTGGTCAAATACCAACCTGTCAGATTAAATGCCAGGTATTCAAAATCATTGCTGGGATTAGATGAATCTGCAACTGTGATATTGAACAAAGATGAATAATTAGGATCAAGATAATAATCTGCTTTTATCACATCAATCTCAAGAGTACCAGCAGTAGGATCTGTGATATTAGCAATTTTATCAAAATCACTACCCATTGGTAGCTCAATATTTATATTTGAAGCATCATTCAGACCTGTATTTTTCAGGTTAAATACTGCTTCCAAGGTACCATTCTCATTTATCAATGTCTGATTGACAGTGAATTTAGTCTGTATATTTGGGAAAGAGTATGAATTTGATACTGTGAATCCAACTGAATAATCTGATTTTATACCCTGAGAATAGGCTGCAATAGGATGTCTCTGATCCCATTGAAATTTACCTGTCACATGTGGCAGTGGATTTACAGTTGGAGTGGAAATACTACTGACAGTAACAGGATATGGGAACTGTATATCAATTCTACTAAGGCCTGATCCTGCTGCTGGTGTTAATGAACCAATAATTGTATTAACTGATATTGTTGCAGGAGTACCCCCTACAATACCTGTTGTATCAATCCATCCAAATGAACTGACTGCCACTCTTGATGATAGCGATGTAACGCCGAAATAGCCACCCCAAACTGGAGATGTGGTATATGATGAGAAATCACCAAGAGCTGTCATATATCCATCTGGATTGAGAGATTGTAACATTGCAAGAAATACTGCCATACCATTAGTTGAATTGATACTGATAACATAAGTATCCACACCACTATTTGATGCAACAATTGATGAACTGAGATCTGCAGATTGTCCTGAACTGAACAATGTTGCCTCAAGATCAACTAATATCTCAGATACTGCGACATTATCTGTATAGGTTTGGCCTATGTTGATGGATAGAGAGAAGCCTTCTGGATAATTCCATGGATTTCTGTTAAGGTATGTATCCACATTCTCTGCATTGATATATGACAGTACCCACCAGTTTGCATTATCCAGTAGATAAGCAGTTTTAGGTGTGAAACTTGGAAAATTACTTCCGTCATGGCCACCGATAGTTGCAATCTCTGCATATACATTAGTTCCCAGGCCTGGAACTAACTTTGCATATTCCTCATCGAAACTATCATCAACCACGATATCTAGAGATGTATGACCAGTTGTACTGAGGTTGCTCACCACGCTAAGAGGAGATATCATTATCAAAATAAGAGCTGATAATAATATTAAATTATTTTTAATTAATTTTTTATTCATAATTAATCACTAATTGCGATTTACTTACGAAAAATAAATACTCCGATTTATTAAAGCTTTTGTAATTAAAAGTTATAATTTGAATTGATTAATTTCTATTAATAAGAGTTTATCTTAATTTATCAATAAAACTATATTTAAGTATTCTATAATGTTATTACTGAATTTCTATTAATAAGAGTTTATCTTAATTTATCAATAAAACTATATTTAAGTATTCTATAATGTTAT
>JAJRQD010000003.1 GCA_024280435.1 archaeon
AAACATTTTTGCGAATGAAGTTAATCCTTACAATTCTTATTAATCTACCTCTGTATTGATAAATATAGTTCAAATACGCAATTTTGTGTTAAAATCACAAAACTGTCAATAATTCTCTAATTATTGATTGTATTAATTTTTAAACATGCTTTCCATAATCTCACATATTCCACGAATTGCAAAAGGAAAACGTGTATTTAGTGAGGAAGGTAAATTTTGGACTAAGAAAACAATTGCATTACATTTATTAGCTTTATCCTCATTGAAACTTTAGTTTAGAACAAAATGTCAGTATGAATAAGCAAATATTGTACATTGATATGGGACAAATTTTCAAAAACAAAAAAAAAATGCATGTTTATACCATTACTTGTAAATGTTTATTAAGGTAAATAAATCGATAGATTACATGGAGTTGATAAAATAAATAAAATCAAACCACTCAACCTATTTGTTGTAGGATTTATAATTACGATTATGGTTCTATCATCATTTGCACCAGTATTAGCAAATTCCCAAAAAATTACAGTAAACAATAGAGATAGTATTATTCCTATATTTTTAATTTTTGGAGATTCTTATGAAGAGAAATTAGCAATATCTGATCTATCTGAAAACTTTCCTAATAATATTAAGACGGAAATAAATTCAATCGATGAATTAAATCTGCTTTCTGGAATTAACAATCCAATAATTTGGATAGGTCATGGAAATGATGATGGTATTTTATTTCAAAATAAAATCATATCTTGGGATGAAATAAGTAAATTTATTACATTATCTCAATCTAATTATCATTTCTTTTTATCATGTTCATCAAGTATATTGACTGAATTAACAATTGAGACTGGAAAATATGTTTATGGATTTGAAAGTCTAATTGATGCTGAATTTGGGGTAAATATTATTTCAATTTTAATATCAAAATTATTTGGAATTGGAGTTTTATTTAATTTCATTAAAAAAGCAATTGCTCGATTATCCATAACTCCTGATAATTCAGAATATAATGGAATGTATATTACAGGTCGTTTAGGTTTGTATGAAGCAATAGTAAGAGGGACTAATGCAATTTTATTATTTTCAGCAATATTTTTCACAGTTAGCGCAACCATAATGGGTGCAACAATAACCACTGCATATGCAGCATATGCAACTGCTGGTTTAGCAGCATGGATGTTATACTTAATTTTTGGCATATTTAATTCTGCAATATCTGGTAATGGTTATGGAATTGTATTAAAATTAAGTGCATTTATTTCAGCTTTCTTTGCATTTGGTAAATTCGTAATAGCTTATGTATCATTTTTGGTTGCAGCAGCTTTATCTGCGGCATTAGGTACTGATTTAGCATCAACACCTCCAAAATTACCCATGTATCCCGCAATTATCATTTTAGCTGTAGGTGCAGCTATTGTAGAAGTTTGGAAATTTGTTGATGATTATAATGACTATGGTGATGTTCCTCGATAATTGTAAATCAAGAATATTGAAAAAGTAAAAATAAAGGAACAAATAAAAATGTCTAATATTGTATTAAATTTTATGGATAAAAATATGACTCTGAATAAAGTATGGTTCATTCAATTAATAATGGGATTACTCCTAATTTTAATTACCATAATAATTTCAAACTATACTTTCGTAAACTTTCCTAATCTGATAACAAATTTCTGGATTTTTACTCTAATCGCATTTCTTAGTGGAATATTATATTATTTTATTATTATAGTGTTCCTCAGATATTCATTTAATAAAGCTTATTTCCTACCGGAATCAATTTCTAATTATTTATTGACTGTGGCAGTAATTGTCACCGCTTTTCCTATATTCTTTGAAAATAATAGAAAATTAGGTGCATTTATCTCAATATCTGGATTATATTTAACAAGTATATCTTTGATTATAATATCTTATTATGATAAAAATCAGGTAAATAATAGTTCATTAATAAAAAATGGGTCAAAAATTATTTTCCAACAAAATATTAATTATCCAATTATTGGATTGAATAATAAATTAAAGGTTAATATTTATAAAGAATACAATTTGGAGGATAAATTCTCTATAGCAGTATTAAAACTTGAAAACAAGAAAATAACTTTCCCCTTTAAAATAGAGAGATCCTTCAAATTTCTGAATAAAGATGATTTGGACATGCTTTCTAATGAAGATCAAAATTCTCCTCTTTTTATTCTTTACTCAATTATTGAGAAGGATAAGAATGGCAATTTAAAAGGAAATGGACTTAAAAACAATTTATCATATGTTCAATTAAAAAAAATACTTTCAGAAATTGATAACATATTACCTTATGAAATTGTACAAATTGCTGAAGGTATGAAATTAGAAGTGACTTTGGTTACTATTAAATTTCAAGTAATAGCAACAGAATTTCATTAAATCAAATGTAAGTAATTATTGGACATAAATCAGTGTATTCGTATAACTTTACCCTCTACAGTAATTAAATAATCTAATTATAGCTTTAAAGGTCTCAATGGTATAAAAATGTATACTTGTGTTAACTTATTACTTTTTATAAACTAAAATTTTCTTAAAATGGAATTTAGGGATTATTCATAAATCTGCGCTGATTGGCGCGGAATTAATTGATTGAATTATTATATTCCAGATAGTTTTAAGCAAGAATCTAGTTTTTACTTCACAGTTAATTTTCACATTATTTTATAACAAGAACCTCAGAAAGATAATATAGTTGTACTAGTTATTCGATTTACCAAAAATGAAAATAGCACAACTAATTATGGAATCTAATATTGAAGATAATCAATCTTTGGAAAGACACATGAATTTTACCATAAATTTTGATATTATTTGTCCTAGAAATAAATGTGAAGACATCAAAGCAAATGGCTTTGATGTAATTAGTGGTAAATCAGTTCAAAAATATAAAACCTGTTTATGCAATTTTTATGCCCATACTTCTTGGTTTATAGTACAACTGGCAAATATTGTCATTGAAGAAATCATTGTAAAATTGTTTTCTGGAAGTATCCCCTCAAAATATATTGCAGAACATTATAATTTGTCCGCCTCAGTGATTAGCAAATTAACTAATAAATATCAAGATTTCGTATCTCAGGTAATTTCGATAAGAAATAAAAAGCTACTTGAACTGAAAAAAACATCACTTCCAATGTTTTTGAATGATGTGGTTTGGATTGATGAAACTTTTTTTTAAAGTTGGACAAAAATCATCACTGGGATAAGGTATTGGAAGATAAAAGCAACTATCAACAATTACTTGAAAAAACTGATAATACATGGCTCAATAGAATATATGCGCGAGAGATAGATAATTTACATAGCAAAATAAAGCATATCATCTACAACTGCTTAATTTTCTGGGACAACAGCTAGTATCTTCGAGTGCTAAACATCTAGTACTTGAGAACTTAGATGTCAACACAATGAATACAAGAGGTGCTTTTGCGAGGGCTATCAGCAGTATGGCAGATGATACCTCTCTGTATGCCAGAGAGGTACTCGCTATTAATCTTGCAGGTGTGAAGTGCAAGCTTCATTTTGTAAATCCCTATCATACCTCTACTAAACATGCAAATTGTGGTGGTAAGATTAAAAGAACATCAGAAAATTATGATATTGCACCCTGTATTCTGTGCAGTAAAATGGTTAATACGCACTTAAATGCGGCAATTAATCTGGCTTCGTCCACAATCCGGAGCCAGACCTGATTTAATCAGGAGACATGAAAATGTTAATAGATTCATCAAGAATAATTCTTGTAACGAGAGAAAGTTTGCTTGATTTTCAATCACTTTTTGTCAAGTGTTTTAAAATAAATCCAGATCTAGGTAGTTCATCAACTGATAGAATAGACCTAACAATTAAATTTGGGTTCAAAAGAGTAAATTCTTCTCTATCAATTGTTTGTGATTTTATTATTTTCAATAATTTATCATCAAAATCAAGATTATCTTTATTGGGATAAAAAATACCACCCAAATATCTAAAACTGGTAGAACAAATATAAACAAATATTATATCTTTATTTAGTATTGATGGATGTTTTTTTAAAATATTTATAGATTTTATAGACTTGAGTGGAATAGATACATCATAATTGTATGCGATCTTTCCAAATATCCTCATTAAATTATTAGTTAAATCAATTTCTGCATTATTATTCCAGTGTTTATACATGATAATTTGTGTTAAAGGTAGTACTGAAACCATATTTAATAGAAGTCCAATAGGAAATAATAATGCTGCTTTCAGAGTAATTGTTCCTATAAGTTCTAACCTCAAAATAACAAATGCTACAAATGTTAATGCTATCAATAGTAAATAAGGATATTGAAATCTAGGTTGAGGATATTGCTTTTCAAATAATTCAAGACTGTTACTCTTGTTCAAAGATTTTACATAAATTTTTTTTAATTTTAATTTACCAATAAATATTCCAAGTTTATAAATAAAAATCATTCCAAATGGGATTACAACAAATAATATAGTGAATAAGATTTGTAGTAGATTAAATATCTCAAAGTATAGCTTAATACTAAAAAAATTAATAAGTAAAAATAGTACTGACAAAGGTATTGTTAAAAGTCTAATAAGTCCTGGATCTGGTCTTGTAGTCCAACTAATAATTTTTTTATTGTAATTCAAATTGAAGTTATTGTTAGTTATTGTATCTCTGTTCATTGAAGATCTTCAAGGAAAAATAATTGTTAAATAGTGAGATGCTTATCATTATTTTCCAAATAAAATTAATTAGAAAAGTTACCTGCATACATTAAAATGTATACATACAAAAATAATGGTGGAGAATTAGTTTGGAGGCCATTTTGAAGTGAAAATTATAAGATTTGGATAAAAATTCATTATGATAATTGGAATTTGCTGTACAGAATGTGGGTTTTATAATTTTTGAAATTTAATATGAACGTTTACCATAATTACAAGTTTTATTTCAAATCAAAATTAATAATTACACATCCAATAATGAAAAACATCCTATTTGTACCAATCTACTTTCAGGATCAATAAAGAATTAATGTTCAATTCTTTGCCTACAAAATTCAATTAGACTAGGTTTAGTATCAAAAATATTAATAATCGTGAAGTGAATGGAGTGTTGTAAGTACCTCGATGGTACAGATATCATGCGAGAATTATTTCAACTGATCCACTATCAAGTGAGATCTACAAGATTATTCTGTGCGTGAAAAACCTCGGGTCCGTAGCTCAGTTTGGTAGAGCGTCTGGCTTTTAACCAGCAGGTCGAGGGTTCAAACCCCTCCGGACTCATTCCTAAGATAGCGTCATTGATAGCCCTGTCAACATCATTTTTGTTATCTAAATGTATATTTAATTATATCATTATTCAATGGATTTTTTTTTTCTGTGCTAATTAATTTGGATAATTATTAGCTAAAAATTAAGGTCTTCATATCATATTTAAATCTGAATTGGTATTAATTTGTGTGGAGTATTCAAAAATAATAATCATTAGTATTAGCCAAGAAATATGAACAATCTCCATTTTACACAGAAATAGATTTTAGAATTCATTCACTTTGGCTCACGTTTAAAATATTATAGTATATTTTGCAATTATGCTCTTGAATCTATCATTGAGGTATTTTATGTACAGTCATATAAGGACTATCAAGGGTGTAAAAATCATTGCATTGGGTATAATTATTCTCTCCTCAACAAGTTTGCTTGTCATCAGTTTTGGATCAGAGATCTCAAAGATTACCACTTTACTTGGAGAGACAAATGATACGGTGATTTTAACCTCTAATAATGGAGTTTTCACGGAAGAACAGAAAATTAAGATTGATAGTATAATCGATGGGAAGCCATCAATTCTAAATATTATTGAAGAACAATTTACTGAGGGTTTGATAAATAGTAAGGGAATGAATTATAGAGTACCTGTGCATCTTGTAAATATGGCTGAAATTATATCTTTGACTGAAATTCCTGTTAATTTAACAGTCTCCACACAAATACCCTCTTTGATTACTGATGATTTGAATGATTTTGTGATTGGAGATATTCTATCCATTAATTTGTTAGTTATGGGGATTAATGTTGATTATAATGAGGTGATAATATCTGATGTTATTGGAGAACTATCACGTGGTTATAAAATGGTAAATTCAGGTATGTATATTGATTATACTCGTTTTTTGGATGAAATTAATGTAAATATGATTCAAATACAATTCAAAAATGAAAACAAGGATCAAATATTGATTGATAAGTTAAAAGAACTTGAATTTGTTGAGATAAATGATGCACGTCCTGAAGCTCAATTTCTAATTGTATCTGCAGATCAAATCATTCTACTTTTATTGATACTTCAGACAATGATCTCATTATTGGTTATTCTGAATATATGGAACCTGTTCAATCAGTTATTGTATGAATCAAAATACGATATCAGAGTATTACTATCTATAGGTTATGATAAAAATGATGTGAGAGCACTGTTTATAATGATCTCCATGATTATGGGTATCTCTGCATTTCTATTATCCACTATAATTTCATATTTGTTGGTTAATATAGTGATGACAATTTTAGCAATGTTATTCAGTGTGACAAAGTTGGATGTGATAATTACAGGTAAAATAATATTATTCAATATGTTCAATGGATTTGTTATTTCAGTACTTGGTTCTCTTTATCCTGTATACAAGGAGGTAAGCTTGCATTGATATTCCATATTCCACAGATAATTACCAAACGTAGATCTGTTGGAGTGATAATATCATTGATAATCTCCTCTGCAATATTCGTCACCTCATATGCGTTGATAGAATCCATGCAGAATGTGAATGATGATTTTTTTGGTGAGAGGGATGATGTATTGGTATTCTACAATTCAGAATCCAGTACTCCATTCACATCTAATATTCCAAGAGTCCTTGAAAATTCATTCAGCTCTATCAGAGGAGTTTCTGTTGTTTCTCCAGAGATTTTTTTCCCTGCTATTGTGAATGATGAACCTATTTATGGTAGGGGTGTGAAATTTGAGCAAATAATAGAGTTGGATAATGCAATATTGACTGAGGGAAAAATACCACAATCCAACTATGAGATTTTAGTAGGAAAAGCATTGGCAGATAGAATGTATATATCTGTTGATTCTAGCATTGATATTTATTCAATTGTTGAGGAGGAAGTAGTTAAGGTATTTGTTGTGGGTATTTATGATTCAGATAGTGTAACTAGTGATGAGATACTGGTTAGTATTTCTATTGCCAGTAGATTATCAACTATTTCTGATGATAGATATACACATATCCGTGCAAAATATGATGTATCAATAATATCCAAAGAAGAGGTATTGCAAATTGCCACAAGTTTATTTCCAATTAATATTAATTTATTTCTAGGTAATGGAACATACAAGGCAAATGAGTTTCATATACAATTAAAAGATGTCTATGATAATCTGATATTTTCTGGACAATGGACCTCTTTGAAGACTTTTAACCTTGTAAGGGGAAACTATATTCTAGAGATAAAAAATGGTAATTATGAAGAAATGAAATATTTTTCTGTCACGAAAAAATCTAGTGTCTCTTTTGAGCTGGATAATTATAATTTCATATTAAATTATACAGTTTATCACAAAGAGCAAGTTCTGAAATCGGTTAAATACCGAATAACAGATCAGAATGATATTTCACAGATATATGAGAATGTTACAGATGACAGTGGAGAACTGATTGAGATTTTACCAGTGGGTAATTACTCACTTGAATTCACTGATTACTCTTTAATTCATAATTTTACTATTATACAACCCATTTCTGAGAAATTAAATCTTGATATCTTGAATGTGGCAATGATAACTCAACTGGAAAATAATAGCTTATTCATAGAGAATAGTTTCTCCCTTGATCTGGAAGTAGAATATTTATCAAAATCTGAATTATCAAGATATGAATTCAGAATAAACAATACGAGGTTGAATATTAATAATAATGGTCTTGTATATATTAATGCCACAGATGGTAATTACAATATATCACTGTTCAGAGATAATTATAAAATATGGTACTACACTATTCTTATCAATTCAAGCATTGATCCTTTTCAATCTGTTCTGAAAAATTATGCACATTATCAGGTAAATCAGTCAGTTAATATCAAATTATTCGGCTTAAAAGATCTGAAGTATTATCTAGGGTCGAATGAGACAGTGATCTCTGCAAAAGAGCGATCCGTAGATATAGTACTCTCTGATTCGCCTGGATTTCATACATTATATTTTGAAGCAAGTGATGTGTTTGATAAAATCTATTATTTTAGCTACAGGATTGTACTTGAGTACTCATCAAATAAGATTGGTTGGAGTGAGGCTTCCCCGGTACCTGTTGTCAAACCAGGTGATTTACTATCCATCTGGACCACTGGTTCCTCGATAAATGTTGATATGGGTAGTATTATTGATGAAAACACATACAGAGTTCCGGATAATAGTTCTGGTACAATATTATCTCAAAAGATATATAATATATCATTTACCATTGATGGAATCGTTGAGGTATTGTCAATATTTATTGTTAAAACATATGCAGAACTGTTTATATTGACAAATGGTACTGTAAATTATTATATTTCAAACACAACTGTATACAATATATCAACAGGTATTTTTGAAGTTATACCTGAAATATATAATATCCTTGATCAGAATACCTCACTAAGTTTTATTCCTGAATACTGGCATTTTTCATTGGCAAATAGATCTGATGTGGAGTATAATCTACAAGACAAAATTTATTTCAACAATTCTAGTGATATTGAACTGACTATCTCAAATATATTCACAGGTAATAAAGAGGTAATACTGATAACAACAAACAGTTTTGAAAAATATCCTGTACCATATTACGGAATTGATGCAATATCAATAGATGGAAGGCTACAATTATCTGACTATGATGGAAACCAATTGAAATATACAATAATTAAAGATCTAGTGCAATATACTCCAATCACAATTAATAATGAGCTTCAATTATCACCCGGTAATTACTCTGTTTCTGTGAAATATAACGATCAGAACCTATCTACCAAAGAGATCAATTGGGAACTGACGGTACTCAATCATAATCCTAATTATGCTAACTATGATTTTATTGCAAGCTCTTGGGGCTATTTACAGATTAATAATTTAATTCTTAGCAGTGGGAATTATTATACAAAGAATACTCCTCTAATAATTAAAAATTATTATTATGAGACAATTAATAATTATCGGGATATTAACCAGAATGCCTATATTATAGATATTCCTTATGCTGTAAAGGGAAATTACTCACTATCAGTTGCAGATAACACAATAACTTCTGATTATCTCGGTCCAGTTGTGATCAATGAGACATCAGTACCTGTATTTGCAGTTTTCACAATGGATTATTATGATATGGCAATGAAGTATTACAATATAAGCATTGAATTCATGCTAGGTAAGGTTCAAAAATTATATGAAATATCATTTCTGAATGCAACAAATGATGAACTTAGTGATATTGAATTAGAAATATATCTTCAAGATACAAATAACTACTCCACATATCTGATAGATAAAACAAATCCTAGTATCTCTTTTGTTTCAGTAAATCAAAATATGGAGATATCATATTTTCTAGGTGGAAGAGAATACACTGAATTTTATGTTCTCAAGGAAAATATGACAATTCTACTGGGAGATCCATTGATTACATTCATAGTTTTTAATAAAAATATGGTTGAGTATGTGGATACACTTGTGGTATATATTGATGAGGATGGAATTGTTAACTCAGTAAATAGTAATAGGACAACATCTATTTCAAAAGGTAATTATACTGTATTTGTTGAATTTGGGTATTATTATGGCAATACCACAATAAATGTGTATAATACCGATACGATTGAGATATATCTTGATGTGTTATTTTGGGAAATTCAGCTTGATGTACTTGGAATTCCAATCATCACAAGTAATATCACAATATCTCATTATTATCTGAATTTTGAATTCACTTCAATATTGTATGATACTGATAATTCATTGAAGATAGAGTTACCAGTTGGAATGCTAACTATCAAATTATTTGGCAAGTGGGGTATGATAAACCAGACTTTGGATTTAAAATATGGTATACAGAAAATAATTATTGATGTGGGTTTAGTTATTGCAAATACTGAAATTGATAGCCCATATCAACTTGAAATCGATACTTTGTTCAGAGTACTTCAAATTGGTATTGTCAGTAGTAGTGGTTATCTCAAAGAATTTCTGAAAGGTGCACTGATAATAATTCAAACTATTCTGATCTCTCAGATTGTAATTATTATGATTATTCTGATATACAATATAATTGAGATTGTGAAAAGTTTGACCTTTGAGAGTAAAAGAGAGATAATTACA
Source organism: archaeon (assembly GCA_024280435.1). GTDB lineage: Archaea > Asgardarchaeota > Heimdallarchaeia > Heimdallarchaeales > Kariarchaeaceae > JAJRQD01. The sequence continues at coordinate 10,433 of JAJRQD010000003.1, forward strand.
ATTTTCTCATTGGGTGCATCCACTGCACAGGTAATTTTTGCCTATTCTAAGACTATTTTGATCTCTAGTATCTTGATCTCATTAATTGGTCAGTTAATTGCAGGATTATTGATAAATCTACTTGTGATCTCTAACAATACAATATTCTTTGGACATCAATTTATTCCAAATGTATTGAGTTTCAAATTATTTATGATTAATTATTCATTGTCTCTTGTAAATACACTAATTGGATTGAAAATAGCATATAATGGTGAGATTAAAAAAAGGTTATAAAAATATTATAAGCTAGTAATTTATTCTTTTGTATTTGTATTGAAATAAGTATTATTTAATTGAGTGAATAATTGTAAATTATGCATCTTTTAGGTATGACATATGAAGAAAAATTGGGTAAAATATCTAGAAAAGAGATTTCTATTTGTATTGTAGGTCTAGGTAAGATGGGTTTGCCAATTGCAACCGTATTTACTAATGCTGGCTTCAAAGTACATGGTTTGGATATTTCTGAAGAATTGATAGAACAACTTAATAGAGGAGAAACAATAATAAATGAACCATTTGTTTCTGAAAGATTAAAAGAGGCAATAGATAATAATTTGTTCCATGCAACCACATCCACTGAGCTTGCATTAAAAGGGGTTTCATTTGTTATATTCATAATTCCTGTTCTTACCAGTGATGACGGTCATGCTGATATCTCAATTTTAGAGTCAACTTATAATAGAGTTAGAAAAGTGGCAGAGGATGGAATAATATATATACAAGAATCCACACTTCCACCTGGTTTAACTTCTGGACCAATTAAGCAGCTATTAGAGAGTGATGACAAAGTCTCCGGTATAGATTTCGGGCTAGTATTTGCTCCTGAAAGAACTTTTTCGGGTAGGGCTGTTATGGATATAGAGGAAAATTATCCCAAGATTGTTGGTGGAGATACTGAGAATGCAACAATAGCTGCTAAAATACTTTATGAGCAGGTATGTAGAAAAGGTGTGATAAAGATGTCATCTGCCACTGCTGCAGAGGCTGTAAAAACATTCAAAGGTGCTTATCGAGATGCAAATATTGCCATTGCAAATGAATTGGCTATACTTGCAGATATTTATGGTGTTGATGTATTGGAAGTGATAGAGGCTGCGAATACAGAGCCCTTCTCACATATTCACAGACCTGGCATTGGAGTTGGAGGGCATTGTATACCTGTATACCCTCGTTTTCTGATTGCATTGGCAAAAGATTTCAATTACAAAGCAAATCTTCTTGATATCTCAAGAAATATCAATGATGGTATGGTTAACTATGCAGTTAGTAGTATTGAGAAAAATATTGATAAATGGGAAGATGTACTTGTACTTGGATTGGCATATAGAGGTGGAGTGAAAGAATATAGACTATCACCTTCTTTAAGGCTAGTACCTCAGCTAAGAATGAAAGGTATCAATGTCAATGTAATTGATCCTCTTTACTCAGCAGATGAGATTGATGCATTATTTGGTAAGGGTACTGGTAAAAATTGGGATATAAATGAGATGAAAAATTACAACATTATAGTTATTGTTACAGAACATAAGGAATTCAATGAGCTAAATGAATTACTGAAAAATAGTGATAAGAAAATTATTTTTGATGGTAGATATGTATTGGATAAAAACCCAGATCATACAATTCTTCAGCCTGGTAGATTATTTGTGAATAAACAGAATTAATAAAATGGTAAAAAAACAAAAAATGTACAGATATTATAAGAATTGACCCAATCTGTACTATTTGTAAATTTGTTCAATGATATTTATCGTGTTTTGATTACACTTGCGATTAGCTTAATAAAGAAAGTTCTATAACATGAATAACGGTTGAGTGATCAGTTTGATGCACACAATATTTAGCATAGCGATCAAAAATACAACTGAAAAATCACAAGGAAGTTGAAAAAAATTTCGAAAAATTACGACTATACATTCAAAATTTTACTGCTAGGCGATGGAGCTGTGGGTAAAACAGCCTTAGTACATAGGTTTGTACATGATAAATTCGCCTCGGCGTATCTGATGACTATAGGCATGGAGCCGTATAGTCGATATGAGACAATTGATGGTGTAAAAATTGTTTATTCATTGTGGGATATTGCAGGTCAGGATAGATTCAAAGTCATGCGTCAGATGTTCTTCAGAGGTGCTATGGGTGCATTGGTTACATTTGATCTTACACGAAAAGATTCTTTTACGAATACAGTTAATTGGATAAATGAAGCTAAATCAGAGAGCCCTGATCTATTATTCATACTTGTTGGTAACAAAAACGATCTGGAGGATCAAAGAATGATATCAACCGCAGTGGGAGAATCCAAAGCAAAAGAATTGGGTGCAATCGGTTATATTGAAACATCAGCACTTACCGGTACAAATGTAGCAGAAGCTTTCAGAAAGATAGGTAAAAAACTCCTAGATGATAGAAGAAAAAAATAAGTTATTAACCCTTCAGGCTGAAAGATAGATGGATCTCTCATTATTGGACCAACATCAGATTTTATTCGAAACATTAATTGGTGAGATACAATCACATAATCGAGATATAAAATATGAGGTTAGCTATGGTAAAGATGGTAGACCAAGTTCATTAAGACCTGGTAGGGAATTTGCAAGGGTTGAGATAAGTACCCGTAATTTTTATGGCAATTATAAAAATAATTCATGGTTTTATCATTTTGATGGTAATCACCAGCATATGACAAGTATATCACTACGTGGTATGGCGTTTAAAAATATCAATACTCAGATAATTTCATTACTTGATAATCTTGCATATATAGATCTACAGGGTAATCAATTGAAGAAATTTGATTTGTTAATTATTAAAGAATTGAAATTTCTTCATACACTTAATATCTCATCAAATAATATAAAATACATTGAGAATGATTTCATCTCACTACCCAACAATTTGAGATATCTAAATCTGTATAATAATGAGATAGAATCATTTAATCTCAATTGTCTAAGAGACTGTATCAATATAAACAGAATTAATCTAGGTGGTAATAAAATATCAAATATCAATCTAAATTCTATTCAGAAAAAGAAATATCTGAGTATTTTGGATCTTAGTCATAATAATCTTGATCGCTTTGATCTGGATTTTGAGACCACATATCTGAAATACTTATATCTAAATGATAATAAAATTGAATATTTTAATATAGATCCATCTGCAATTGATAATCTACCCAATATCAATCAATTAGATCTATATAACAACAAAATTGAATTTCTAGATTTTTCAGTTATACTTTGCATGAGGTCCATAAATAAAATTCTTGCTTGGGGGAATAATCTTGTTAATGTTGATTTAAGCTGTAAATACAGTAGTATTAAGGAATTATATCTGAATTCAAATAAAATCATTGATTTTAATATCTCTGGTAATTTTAATAGTTTGGAGATATTAGAATTGGCATATAATCAAATATCTGAATTAAATCTAATGAATGTATGTATGAATTCTTTGAAAGAATTAAATCTATGCCTTAATCCTTTGAGAAATCTTGAATTTGATATTTCTGAATTACCTGAAATCAAATTAATTGATGTCAGTGGTACACAAATTAGTAATATCAAACTGAAAGGTAGTAAATTGTTAAATGTATCTGAAATATATGACATTGGGGATCTTAAAGTGGTGGAAGTTGAACTGAGTAGAGATGGGAACTGCTATAAAATTATAAAAGCTCCAGAAGTAATTATTCTACTATAAATATCAAAAATGAGCATATAAAGAAACCTAATTTTAAAAATAATAAGGTGAATATATATTTGTGCTCTCAATAGATGATTTGAATGAATTAATTAATAAGAGCAAGTTCAATCAGGCACTAGATATTATTGAGATGTATTCTGATAATTATGAGGTTTTGCTATTAAAATCAAAAATATATCTCAGAAAAGGTGAATATATAAAAGCGATAAAGAATGCAGAATTAATTATTTCAAAAACAGATAATATCAGTACCAAGATTTTCTCTATTTTTCATAAATTGAATGCAAGTATGGTTCTTGGACTGTATGAAGAAACAGATTCACTTTTTGAATTGGCAGACAAATTGATTGAAAAAATTGACCATTCTGATATACTTTACAATGAGATCAAAGCAAATTACTATTTTACAAAAGGAAATATCACCGGCGAAAGGGGACAATTGGCTCTTGCTATTGAATATCATAATAAAGCATCTGGATTTGCAATTGATGGTGGCCTAAACTCATTGTACACATCAATTTTATCAAATATTGCATTTTATTACACACTTAAAGGTGAATTGGATCAAGCATCACTGTATTTTGAAAAGACGTTAGAGATGTTAAGAGAGGTAAATGAGCCATATAAATCCATGATGGCATTGACTAATCTATCAAGACTGAATTTTCAGAGGAATAATTTGGATAAGGCTTTGGAGTACATTGCAGAGACTATGGAACTATTAGAAGAGAATCCATTGAATTTCTCAATTATCGAGAATCTATTGCTATTAATCAGGATATACATACTCAAAGGAGATATGAACAAGGCAAAAAAATATAATGCTGAATTGAAAAAGTACAAGAATACAGTTAACAAGAGGGAAATACATTATATTTATATGGGAGAGGCCTTAATCTTGAAAAATGATAAACGGTTGAAAATTAAACTGAAATCCTACTCTCTTCTAAAATTTCTAATAGAAGAGAATATAGTTGACATCGATCTAAGTTTCCTTGCCATGAAGAATTACAGCGAGTTATTACTGGATGAGTTCAGATCTAGTAATGATGAGGAGATTATCAATGAGATTGTCAAAATAATATACAGAATGTATGATATGGCAATTGCACAGGATTCATACATAAATATTATTGATTCCTTGATGATATTATCAAAAACTAGATTTATTCAAGGAGAGTTGGAAAAATCAATAGATCTATTAGAAGAGGCAATACAGATTTCAATAGATAATGGATTAATTACACTCCAACTTGTTGCAGAGGCAGAATTTGATAATCTTAAGGGTATAATATCTAGATGGAATAAGAATGTTGAGATTTCTGATGTGATGTGTAGATTAGAGCAATCTGAGATAATAAATTATCTGAAGAAAGTATCAATCATGAAAGATCTTGTATAGTATCTTTTTATTGATTATTTTTTATGTTGATA
>JAJRQD010000068.1 GCA_024280435.1 archaeon
AAATTGTATTGAGAAATGCTGAGAATGATAAATTAGTAAATACTAATAGATAGTCAGATTATTAGAGATTATATTGCTTTATTACCATAGTTTTGGGTAAAAGATAACTAATGACCTGATATATATAATGTATTGAAAAATAAATATCAAATTGAGGTTATACTCAAACATATCCATAGTATTTTATCAATCTCGATAGATTATGATAAATCTGTTGATAAAGAGGTAAATCTGTTATTGAATTGTTTAGATCCAAAAATAAGATCCAAATTTGCAATAAATAACTATAAATTGATCACTATGAGTGATAGAACAGATGCTATATATGATGAGACAGATGCAGATGGTAAGATCTCTTTATTTATCCAGAAAGATTATTTTTTTGATCAGGAAACACTGAAGCTACTGTTAGTATTTGATTTTTTCAGACAGATACTGATCAATAAATTTGATAACCACACTGCATATGATTGTGCCTTTGCATTGTTGTATGATAGTACACCAGGCAAAAAAGATAAGAATAAAATTATTAAAATTTGGAAAAAACAGGTTAAACCACAGAATATCAGTCCAACAGTGATATATGACTTATCAAATTATTTGTTGACTGTAACAAGCACTGTGAAAAACTATCATCAATTATTCTTAAATTCATTTATAAACAACTATAATAGCAAATTAGACAAAAAATTTCCGTATACAATGGTAAAAACCTCATTAAAATATTTGAAAAAAAATGATATTTTGGTTTTGAGTGCAATTGTGACTGAGAATTCAACGAATACCAATTTACTTGCAGAGAAAACAGGCATTTCCAGACCAACAGTCATAAAAGCAAAGAATACACTACTGAATACATTTATTTTAAGAGAGAGAATGAATTTTTCACCTAATAAAATTGGATTGACCTCGATTATTGGAATTATCCCCACAAAAAGAGGTAATGGTGATATAATCAAAAATATACAATATCCAATGATAAAGTTCCTGACTTATTTTAGAGGTACAGAGGACCTGATTTACTTCAATTTTTACATTCCATCAACTGAATATGCGATAAATCAATACAAAGAATGGGTAAGAGAGATTGAGAATTCAGGTGAAATTGAGATACTAACCTCTGATGACTACTTTTTTGGTATTGAATTGGAAAATTTCAGAATTAATTATCAGAACCCATCTTTATTTGATGCAGATACAAAGGAATGGCGTATTGGTGATATAAATAATGAGATTGTATTGAATACAGAGATAGATGATAAGTTGATTAATCTTGACAAGGAGAGACGTGAGATAGCTAAAATAATGATGCAGAGAATATATTCCAAAGAGGAGTTATACAATAAGGTCAAGGGTAATAGAAACAAGGTAAATCAGATTTTCAATGAATTTATGGAGAATAATATCATATACAAAGAATTTGTGATACCATTTTTTGATGATCTGAGTAAAATGTTACTGATCTATAATGGAATACACTATGAGAGGATGATAAGAGAAGTAGCATCAATAGTACCTGTATCTGTGAATTTTATGGTTGAGAATAATAAAGAGAAAACAGGCATCTCATTTTTAAGTGTACCATTCAAATATCTTGATATTATTTTTGATAAGATAAGCTCAATAGATAATTATGCAAAAATTAGCCTATTTCCAATTGCTATACAGAACACACTGGTATTGGAGAATGTTATTGGTGAATATAATTGGAAATTTAACAAATTACCAAATATTAAAATGAAAAAATAATTGCATTTTTTTTACGATATATATCAAATTGAAATCAATTCGAATATTTGAAATCATGGATGAGATATTAATTAATGTAAAATTCAAATATTAATTATATTGAAAAATATGGCAATAAAGTATATATTAGATCGCGATAATAATTAGTATAGATAACTCGTTTATCTGGGATGTGGAGATCACTACACTCGTAGGAATGGAGGAATTTCCTAATGGGGGAGATTTTACATTTATTTTATTTACTTTTTTAAAAAAGATAATGATGTGCAATAATATTTTATAGATTAATTATTTTTCTTGAATAATAACGCAAATTTCATTTCTAGTTTATATCAAAATTTGATTGATTAATTAGTATATCTGCTATCTCTCTGTAAATCTCAAATGATTCTTCTGAATTTGTCAATGCAATTGACTGCATAAATCTGATAATATATATCAGATTGGTATTATCTGTGTGTTTCTTCACTATCTTATCCTTGAGCTTATCATATATATCACTCTGATGCACAGATAGCTCATCAACCAGCACATACAATCTATTTTTACTGTCCTCAGATATTGAGATGCCAAAAGACCTGATAATATCATCTACAAAATTCTTATTGTACTGTGATAGTTCCTCTATCGGTTCATTGGTGAATCTAACAATGAACCCATGTGAAGTTCTCTGATAATATTTTATTCGTACTCTATCTTTTTTCATTATCTTTGTCTCAACAATGAAGTTATGCTTGAGTAATTTATCAAGATGGTGATAAATCTTCTGTGGAGGTGTATGATCTTCCATTCTTGAGGCTATCTCGGCTGCTGTGTATTCATAGCTGATTTTATCCTCACCCTCTCTGTAAATACCATTTCTCATTATACGCAGTATCTCAAGTCTTCTATCCTCAAGCATTATTTTTATTCTTTCTGGATCAGATACAGATTCAATTCTAGAGATTGTATTAACAGTGTTTTGCACTGATGTATTTGATTAGAAGACTATTATATAGTTTTAGCATTGACTAGATTGATTTCAGATGTTTTACTGATGGATAATCAACTACCCGGGCGTATCCTGAAGAGATCACTCTCAGGAATGATGCAGTATTCAGAGCATAAATTTTAGTTTTTACTTGAGAAGCACAAATATTACATGGTCTAGGTCACAAATATTACATGATCGATACTCAGCTCTTTTGTGGGAAGATACTACTAATCAATACATTTCATCAGGTACTTCTTTCAGTATTTCAATTAATCCTTTGG
>JAJRQD010000069.1 GCA_024280435.1 archaeon
AATTCAATATTTGGATTTACATCAAAGGAATAATTTATGTATTGATCACTATTGTAGATTATCTTTTTATCTTTATTGTTAAACCATGTCCTCTCCTCAGTATTGTTTCGATTGTACCTTCCTAGAATCATGATATCACCAAGCTTTAGAAGTTCTCTCACCTCATGATTTTTTGATTCTTTCAATTGTTTGTAAGTATAACCAGAAAAGATAACTAAACTATATCCTTTCTGTTTAACTAGTTTTCCCAACTCAAGTACTGCTTTTGCCTGTTGAAATGGTTCTCCACCAGAAATAGTCACACCTTCACAATTGTACTTTATCAACAATCCAATCAGAATCTCGAATAGTTCTTTAATATCAAACAATTTATTAGCCTCATGTATCAATTGTTCTTGGTTGAAACATCCATCACAGTTTAGAGTACATCCTTGTGTCCAAATAACTATTCTTCTTCCAGGACCATTGGTATCAATTGATAATCTAACAGTATCAATATTGATCATTTATTTTTCCTCTATCTCAAATACAATATTACCATCTACAATTTTAGTGGAAATAAATCGTTCATCATTTAATCGACTTTTATTTTTAAATAAAAACTCGGTTAGTGGATTGATAAGAACCGATTCAGCTCGATTAAGTATCCCTCTACCACCATATTTTGGATCTGTTGTTTTGACAATATTACCTAGAATATCATCTGAAAGTTCAAGTGAAGTACCAAATTTTTCTTTGATGAAATCCTGTAAAGGTTTCAATTTTTTCTTCAAGATCATATTTTTAACTTTCATACTTGTGATGCTATTGAATATAACTACATTTTCACCAATTCGATTGAGAATTTCAGGCCTTCCTAGTTTATTAACAAAATGATCCTCTATTGCAGCAGTATAGTGACTGATTCTATTCTCCCTTTTGGATAAATCCTTCTTCCCACTAGATTCATCACTAGCTCCTAGGTTAGAGGTAAAAATTATCAATGTCTCTGAAAAATAAGCTGTCTCACCTCGACCATCTGTGAGACGACCATCTTCAAGAATACCTAGAAATTTATCAAAGATACGTGGATGAGCCTTTTCTATCTCATCAAAAAGAATTACTGAGAATGGTTTTTCCATTACTGCATTTGTAAGTTGCCCTCCATTTTCGAATCCTACAAAACCGGGAGGTGCACCGATTAATCTCTGGTCAGATTCTTCTTGAGTATATTCACTCATATCAAATCTAATAAATGCAGATTCATCACCGAATAGAAATTTTGCTACTGCCTTGGCAAGTTCTGTTTTACCCACACCAGTAGGACCGGTGAAGAATAGTGACCCCTTTGGTTTGGTTCTTGTTGCAGAATGTTGAAGACCAGATATTCCTAGACTTGCCTTTATAATGGTTGTAACAACATGATCCACTGCATCTTCCTGACCAATTACCCTACCATTAAGTTCATCTTTTAATTTTTTTAATTTTGCATCGGTAAGTTGCTCCCAAGGTGAATCTTTATCACCAAATTTGTAGAGAGAAACTAATTTAGTCGCATCATATGGTTTCTCAACCTGATTTGACAATTCAAGTATCATTTTAAGATCCATTAAAGTATAACCATCTGTCATTGCACTGAGATCATCTGCAATATCTGCCCTAGTTCTACTTTCATCATTTTTCGCAAGCACAAAATCATCAAAATGACGCAGTATGAATTCTCTTCTATCATTCATATTTGGATAGGGGATTGTAAGTACCTTAACTCTTGAATCTGGTTGATAAAAAGAAAAAGGGATATCAGATATTTTTGAGGTGAGAAATATTATTGTTGATCTTCCCAAACTTAACTTACTCGACCGGATTTTTGATTCAATACTACTTTCAGTTGAGTACTTACCAAGTTTGATTAATTTAGCTCGGTCTGCATCTTGAAGTTGTCCAACTGGATTAAATTGATAATCACTCCAGTTAATTATCAAACAAAGTGGTTTGTATGTCTTTGAACTAACAGTTGAAAATTGATCAATGAGTGCATTGAAATCTAATTTACTCTCTTTTGGAATATCAACATCTAGCTCTCCACCCATGTCAAAATCATCTTCTTCATCATAAGTATCAACTAATAAATCACGAAATTTCTTGGCATCATCTTGAGAGTTAAATTCAAGTATTGTAGATGGATCCCATCTGAGCACCATTTCCCAATCACCATTATCAAATAGTTTGTTAAGATATGCTGGCAGAAGCATATAACCATCTTTTGCGAATTTATCACTATAAAACTCGTCTCGAACATTACCATCAAGTACCAATGCAGTCTTTAACTTTGCTTCCTGAAGAAGTGCTTTCTCCCAACTCATTGTGTTCTACTCCTAGTTTGGCCACCACGAGGAATGTCTTTACTACCTTTTTCAAGTTTATCAGGGTTATGCCAATTGAATTGAGAAACTTCTGATTCAACACCTGAATCAGATAACATTACTGCCATCTCATCAATTGAATCCTTACATGATGTACCCACAAAACCATCAAAATTAAAATCTATATTGCCATCTGGATTTATCCAGAATTTTACACTTCTACCGGAATCCAACGTTCCCAACATCTCAATTGTATTGTCTTTTTCTTTACTATACTTGGGCTTTGATGGGACAAATCCCTTGTTAACTAGTATTTGTGTAATGCTTTTAACTAGTTCTCTCGTTTGTGCCTCTCCCTCTATCCTCTCACGTGTTTCTTTAACTACTTTTTGAATATTCTTTAAATTAGAAATATCTCCAGTTTCAAATCCTTGTTCAGATATCTGCTCTAAAAGGGGGGCAAGTTCTTTGTACTTTGCTTTGGCAATTTTAAATCGTGAATCTTTGAGGGATTCTATCTCCATTCTAGTCAATAGTAATTCTTTCTCCCAATCTTGTCTACCTTGCTCCCAATTCTTCATGTTGGCTTCTCCAATTACAATAATTGAAGCTAATTCATTCATAACTCCTTTGATAGATACTAGAGTACTATCAGGTAGATCCTGAATATTATTTTTCATAGTATTTAGTTTTCTAGCAAATGTATCAATCTCAGTTTTTGCATTTTGCTTTATACCAGTACTAACATTATCTATTTGTTTTTGCAGTGTATTTACTAATTCAATACATTCTACTCTAACTGTTTCCAATCTTATTCTTTCTTTTCTTTCTGCCTCGAGTCTTGCCCGAAGTGCACCGTTTCCGCTCATATTTTAACATCTCCTATTAATTTTTGCAGTTTTTCACCAAATGTAAAATTATAATTCTCCAAATCGATACTGAAAGATACTCGGGATTCATCCAAGTATGCTTTTAAGTTAGTTTCCTTATTTTTCCAATCTCTGAACTGATCATTGGTGATAATCAGGGCTGCATCCCTTTCCGCCAATATAATTAATGTACGATCATCACTCTCCCCTCCCGCTGCAATGATCGGTTTCAACTTCTTTAGCTTCTTTTTATTATCTATCCAGTATTCCATTGCTGAACTTATAACAACCTTAACATTCTTGATACCTTTCTTATTAAGGAACTTAATCATTTTCACTATATTTTCCACTTTGCCACCTATTTTACCATCTTCATTCTTTTCCTCACCAAATCTTGCAACATTAGGTCCATCAATGTATACCATAACCTCACTTAAATCTCGTTCACGTGCATTATTGATTATTCTCTCAAATTGCTTATTATTTATACTAAGTTCAAGGATATTATTCTTATATTGCCTCAATCCCTTTACTGGAAAATATTCAAGTATATCTCTTATATCCTTGGGCAATACATAATTATGTTCCTTCAACAATTTAATTGCTGAAATTTCCTCTTTTATGTTTTTATCCTCTAAATCTTCTTTTAACATTTCTATAATATTGTCCTTAACCTTCTTTGCCAAAGCTGAAGAAGACTTTCTTAATAATTTGAATTCCTCTATAAAAGTTACCAACTCATTAAATCCAGGTCTAGAGGTGAATGCATCTCCATTGAAACATTTTAATACAGTCTTGGTTCCAAGTGTTTTCCAATACTTTGATTTCATTAATTCCACAAGATCATCAGATACTGAAAGTTTTATAGCCCAATTATCTTCTTGTTCCTTGAATCTGGCATCTAACATATCTTGAAATCTCTTCTCAGAATTTGTCTGGTCAATTAGGCTAATCATCAAAGGTGTGTCAAGAGTATCCCAATTATCAATTAGTGTCTTCTCATAACTGTCATTCATCTCTTTGATAATTTTTTCAGGTATTAAATTTACAATTTCAAGCAACTTTAATTTACCTTCAATATTTAAACTTTCGACTATAATGAAAATGTCAAGGTATTTTTCATTTGAAATACAATCATATTCAAGCCATCGTGCGTAAGCATTAATTTCCTTTATACTTTTAATAAAATTCTCTAATTCAACCTCCTGTGAGAATTTACTCAAATAATACTCAAACAATATCTGTTTATGTACCCGATCTTTGAGAAATTGACCATTATCCACAAATTCAGAACCTTGAAATTCAATCATTATAAATTGTTCCTCAGAAAGCTTATTAATTCCGAATTCTTTATCAAACAAAAGCAATTTATTCAACCTTCTATCCTTTAAAAGATAATCAATCATTTCTTTTTCAAGTGATGGGTCAAGTAAATACTGTATAAATACCGTACTTTCGTTTTCTTTTGTTAATTCAATTAATCTCTTACGGAGTTCCATGAATTTGTTCTTCTTTGTAAGACCAACTACCCGGACTGAAGAACCATTCAAGTCTATGTATCTTTCTTGATACATCATTTCTCGATTCATTATCCCATAAGGTAACTTAAAACGTTTTTTAATATAAAATTCAGTTGGGAGACCTAATTCCTCAATTATCTTGGATTTACTTATCAGAGTGATAGTTGTTTTCTCATCATCTTTTATATCAACATAATATTTTGGCATAACCACATCCTCACCCCAGTTTAATCCAAAAATTACTTCTCCCTGTAATTTGACATTTTCATCAAACATTACCTTTTCTGAACTATCTATGAATTCCTTTATCTCATCATCTGTGCTAGGTACAACTTCATAGGTTTCAACCTCAAGATATTTACTCAGTTTATCACCAATATATTCTGTTAAATTATTCATAAATTCATTTGTTCTAAGGTTATTTATACTTGGAACCAACTCGATCCAAGGTTCAGTTCTGATTAATTGTACCTCAAATGATAAATTTGAAAATACTTTTTGGAAACTACTTCCATATGGATTAAAATCAATGAGGTTCTCATTTTCTTCTAATCTTATGAATTTTAGTATTTGTTTTTCAGAGATTGATGGTGTAGAATCATAGGACATTGGTTTATGTTTAGTTTTATTTATACTTTGAATCCAGTTATCTGCGAGTATATTGTAATATAACTCTAGTTCTTGTTCTCGGATCTCAGTTTGTCTTTTCTCAAGTCTATATAATTTCTTACCCATTGTAGTTAATTCTTCTTCTTCCTCATTTATCATTTCATATCTGACTAGGTCTTCAAATGCAGGTCTTAGAAAATCAGAACGACCGATACCTGCTTGTGCCGCCATAACATTCAAATCCATAGTATCTGCTTTCTCGATACACGTAAGGATTAACCATTCAATCATAGTAAGTTTTTTTGTAATTCCTATTTCTAACATGAAAGGTACCTCTACAAATGGAATTGGAATATTTATATTTGTAATCTTCATTTCTTTTTCCTCCTCTTTTTCTTCCTCTTATCTCTAGATTTTTTATTTATAACTTTATTATCATTATTTGTATCTGCACCAATAGATACCAAATCAATCACCTTTATTGGTCCAATGTAATCAAAACCTCGTCTATATCCGTTGAATTCCGTTTTTATCTCATTTATTATTTTACCATAAATTTGTTTTTTGCGATTTTTATCTACAACATCTGATACATTAATCATAGTTTTTTCAAAATCCTTCTTAGAACCAACTATAATTAATAGTGTTTTCGCTCGAGATATACCCACATTAATTCTTCGAAAATCTTTGGTGAACCCTGTAACTGGTTTACCTTTCACAGAACCAACTAGTGAGATAATGATTATATCTCTTTCAGCACCTTGAAACCGATCCACAGTTCCATATCTGATTTTCAATTGATTTAAGTTATTGTTCATTGGAGTAATAACCTTTCTTAACATTTTTACATGGTCACCATAATAGGTAATCACACCCACATTCAGTACTTCTTCTGATACTTGATTCAAATCTTCGAATATCTTGGTTATTAATTTAATTTCATATTTATTATATCGACTCTTGCTCCCATTATGCTGTTCTGCATAATTCCGGACTTCAGGGGCAAGATACCCACTATCCAACCAAATGATGTGATTATTTTCTCCAAATAGATTTTTCACTTTCAATCCATGATTTTTCAGTTCATCTTGATTAGGTAATCCCATTTTAAGAGGTCCATCACTATAAAAATGATTAACTTGTCTCATTATTTGGCTATGCATCCTATACTGTTCCTTTAATCGATGTCTATTTGTTTCGGGTGCATTTTCCCATGCTTCTTTGAAATATGAACTGGTGACTAATCCCGCATATCGTCTACTAGTCTCTTTTGCTAATTTATGATCCTTTTCAGTTCCTTCATCTTGTTCATCTCCAAAACTAATTCTTTCACGATACATTGGAGGAAGTTGTCTATGGTCACCTACAAGTACTACTTTATTTCCCAACAGCATTGGCATGAGAAGTTCTGGTGCCGTAGCTTTACTTACCTCATCAATCACCACATAATCAAACTCACCATACTCTTCGTAAAATTTCTTTCTTCCCGTATAGTAACAAGTTGCGCCAACTACATTTGCAACCTTCACATAAGTGTCCCTAATACTTTCAACATCCTTATTGGTTCGTTTTTTTATTCTTTTGAGCCATTCATCTCGAATCGGTATCCATTTTTTGCTTTCTCCAGCTAATATCTCCAAATGTTCATTTTTCCAAAGTTCTACTATCTCAGAAAATCCTTTGATATCTTTTGAACCTATTTTCTCAAGTATATTCATTTTTTCTGAGTGTATGGTTTCTAGTAGTTTTGTTTTCTCATCTTCAAGCATTTCAATCCTTGTAGTTATATCCTTAACTTTGTTTTCTTGTACTCTTCGATCATTTTGCAATTTCAGAGCGTTATCCTTGAGTTTATCATACTTTTCCATTAATTCGTCCAAGAATATCTCTCTTTCCTTCTTTTTATTCTCACCCTGTTCTACAATTATCTTTTCCACAGTAACCACAGCATTCTCAATATTAGTAAGTAAAAGAAGGAGTTTGTTAACAACTTTTTCATGAGTGTGTGATGGATATAGAGAACCAATAAGTTTATCTATTTGTTTTGAAAGTGTACGATCATTGACCGGCAATAATTCCATAATATCTTTAATATTATCCATTAGCCCAATCCATGCTTTTGGCTTGTACTTTTTCTCAATATCAGTTATCTTTTTATTAATAGATTTGGTGTCCTCACCCTCTTCAATAAGTTCCATACGAGAATACCTCAGTTCATTATAAATTGTAGTATCCTCATCACTCATATCTTGAAACCTTAGATATTCCTGTACCTTCTCAAGAAATTTGGATAGGGATATCATTGATTCTCTAAGTTTTGGATTTTGAATAACATTTATAGTCATTTCTAAAGCGACTTCGTCTACATTCAGATCCTTTGCAGTAAGTGATTTTAATGTTAACTCCATTTCAGATAATTTTCTCATAGTATTTATCTCATTTTGTATATTATCAATTTCTAAATCTTTTTCATTAATGGTTAGAGAGATTTTTTTTATTTCCCTTTCATAAGCCTTCTTTTCTTTGATTAATTTTTTTATATTTTCATTCAATGTATTTTCTATTTGGTTTTTTAACTCATTTTCCGTTTTACTTTGTGAAACAATCAAATCAGCAATTTCAATTACTTGTTGTTCATCAGCAACAATATTGTTCATACTATCTTCAACAGATTTAAACCATGTATTAACAACATTTTCCTCCACAAAATCCTGACCATCCTCAGTTACTCTATCGACTGAACCAAGTCTTATAGGTAAAATTTCCTTAACATTGTGTAGTCTAGATATAGCATTATCCACAGCCATATTTGTCTGAGAAGCGATTAGAACCCTCTGCCCCTTGAAAGCAGCCTGTCTTGCAAGTTCTGCGATGAGAGTTGTTTTACCGGTCCCAGGAGGTCCCTGAATAAGTGTAACATGTTGATTACTGAGTATTTTGAGAAGGGAAATTTTTTGATCTTTATTCAAATCTTCAGCAGGTTCTCTCTCCAAATTATAGCTGTTGTAATCTTGACCTGCACCAACAGCAGAATAATTGAATAGGAAATCCCCTAGATATTGATTTGCCCCTCCAGTCTCTATCAATTTTCTCAATGCATTTCGTTGAACTAGATAAACTGCTAATTCACGTATGATTTCATTGACCATAAAATGACCTCCAAATTCACTTAATATGTTATACAGCTGAACCTCAGAATAACCTTTACTAAGTAGATCTTGATCAAGTTCTATCTTTATCTCTTTAGTACCTTCCTTAAAGGTATGACACTTACCAAGTTTCCTAATCAAAAAATTTGGGTTCCTCGCTTTAAGATCAGCTTTCCACTTGTTCTTATCCAATGAATCAGATTGATTTACAACCATTAAACTAGTCCCTCTCCTGAGAGATGCAGGATTCATAACAAAAGAACAAATAACAGTTCCCCTATCTAGATTAAGTTCTTTGAATTTATCAATTTTACAACCCCACTGTTTATCTTTAATATTATTAATTGTGAAATCAAGATATTCTTCCCATTCATTTGCTCTTTTCTTCAATTCTAGCCTCCTAGAGGGGATATTCTTCAATATATATGCGTCATTTACATTGATACTGTTATCCCAAGGATCCATTTTCTCATAAATTTCAATATTGGGCACCTTAAGTAGAAAACTCTGTTTATTACCAGGTGGAATGTATTTTCCAGTAATCATCCTTACTATCTTTAATTGAAGACTTCCTTTTTTCCCTTTCCAGAGTTTTACTACAAATTTTGGTATATTCCCATTGACTACATGAGCCTGTATATCAGCAGATTTTATTTCTGGATAAACCTCAAACAAGGGATGTTTTTGACCAATGGTGATATTTGAGATTATCATCTGATTTGCCATACCCCTATTAAAATACTTTTCAAAATATTCTATGATTACTTCTTCTTTAGAACTATTATCAGTAATTCCTACATTTTTCTTGAAGTAATTAAAATTCTTATCACTCCATGAACCTTGATAATTCCCTCTTGGATCATAATCATTGAGTGCAAAACCCATTTCAGCTGTTAATTCATATGTTTTCATATATTTTTCTCCTGAATAAATTAAGGACAGCTCCCCCCATTTTCATATCGTTTTAAATATAACAATGGCCTATCTGCTCAGCAAAGAGACTAGTTGTTTCCAATAGAACAGTCATAACATCCAAATAATTTAGATTATTCTTTGCGATGAATGTTAAATTGTCCACTTAAGATGCGTAATATACTGAACCTTGAAATAGGATTTCTGGTATGATAAGAAATATAATCTCAAGAAAATTATTTTCTGTTTGATTACAAAAGTTTATTTTTGAATTCCCCCAATAAATACCTCCAAGGTGTTATATTTGTGAATTACAAAAACACTTCTTTAGCCATACTTTACAATATATCTGCACATCTAAACAGAGTGTCATTTCATATATAATGTCAATTGACAAATAAATATAAATTTGTTTCGTGAAAATGTAGAATTTTTTAATAATAATCATCTATTTTTGATACAATTGATTTATCTATCTCGATTGGACATGTTAACATATGAAACTACTGTTGTTAGCCACTACAAAAAAGAATACACATATACTATATGTTAAAAAGTATGATACCTTTTTTACAATTTCACATACTGTACAAAATTGATTCTATACACTTAAAATTGATGGAAATCTCATGAAATTAGTTTTTATGAAATTAGTGTTTAATTGATGAAAAGTAACTATTTTATTTGAGTTACCTGTTCTACGAGAGAAATAATTGAGTTATCAAGAGGGCAACTAGAACCTGTCCTTCTTGGGTATCTGCTGCCACAGTATTAACAAACAGCACCGGATATTCCTGTCCAATACGATGAATTCTTCCCATTCTTTGTTCTAACCTATTGGGGTTCCATGGAATATCATAGTTAATCAACACTGTTGAAATTTGTAAATCGATACCCTCACCTGCTGCATCAGTGCCAACCATTATTCTTGGCCCACCCTCTTCTAATGGAATCCAGAAATCTTCCATAATTTTGGTACGATCGCTAAATTTCACACTGCCATCAATACTAACTGAACTATACCCTGGCAATCGTCTTTTGATGTAATCCAATGTATCTTTGTATTCAGTAAAAATAACAATTTTTGCATTTAGATGCTCATCAAGAGCATTTTTTAATTCATCTATTTTCGGATCTGATGTATTGAGAACCACTTCACACTTCACAATTAATTCTTCCAAAACTCTTTTTTCCAATTCAAGGTAATCTTCATTGAGAATAATTATTCTTCCAGTATAGCTTTGTTCAGCAAGTTCTCTCTCATCTTCAGTCATATCATTGAATGCATCGATATCCTCATCTGAGAGCTCAATAATATCTTCAGAAGTAGTAAAATTATTTAGAAAATCATCTACTTTCTCAAGTCTATTTTGGAGTGATCTATAGACTGCATAGGTAGATGAAGCCAATCTTCTTTGGAATATCTGTTTGACAAATCCTATTACGACTCTTGTTTCACTATCTTGGTTTTGGATACCCTTTCCATATGTATCTCCTTGACTGAGGTCATATGAAATGGTGTAAAGAACGTCCATTAATTCTTCAATCACTTTTTCTATTTCATCTTCAATAATTTCTTCATCATTATTATGAATTTCATTTATTATTTCTAATTGCTCTACAAATGTACGTATATGATCCGATCCCTCCAATGCAATACTTGCCACACAAAAAGCAATTTGGAATATTTTAGAAACAACCCAAAATTTTGAACTATCAGCCATATTAAGTAAAAAATTTCCACAAACTTGGCACAATCCTCAATTCATAAATAATTTTATGAGTTCAATTTCAAAATGGTGTAAGATGACTCAAACAGAGGTTGTCACGATAGGAGTTTTATTGGATTTTGTGCCTAATTATGGACATAGAATTCTATTAGGGTCTATAAAATCTAGTAAGCGAGGAGAGGTGTTAATTGGTTCAGAAGTAAAAGAATTATCTGATACTTTTTCGTTAAACTATGATATATTTAGAAGAACATTAAATTTTGACTTTAAAAATGGTATAAGTAAGGACGACCGGTTGAAATTGGATCAAATTCAGGAACTTAAAAAAACCGGATTAATCCCACAAACAGAAATAGATGAAATGGAGAAAATTGTAAATGAAAGTTCATCATTTGTGGATAGTGAAGTTCCAAACTTTACCGGAACGATTGAAATGATTGGGGATGAGATATTTTCCGCTGACTTCATTGAAAGTATTAGGGGAGCTGATGAGGTTTATATCATACCATATGGTGAAATACAATCTGTTCCTCTTGAATTACTACTAAACAAAAAATTGAAAGAAAAATTTGAAGAGCCTATTGTTGCAAGAGATCTGTCACTTCAATCCCTACTGGTACGTTTAATCAACAGTGAATCAATATCCACTGATAATGGTAATTCAATAAAGTATTTTTTAGTAGACATAGAAGCAGATCAACAAGAAACTTTTGAGGAAGAGGTTGATTTTATTGTGATTTGCTGGATGACCCCAAGGGTAATTTTAGATTGTCGAAAAACCAAGCAACAAAATCAAAAATCCTTGAAAATCTGAATTTATTTAACCCAAATCTCAGAATTTATCATCACAGTTCTCATGGAGCTTTACCCAACAATTCAGTTAATCAATATATAACAACTTCAACAGAAACTATTGATATGATGACCATCCTAGACGCTGAAATCAAGTTCAAAAAGAATTCTCTTATTTTTCTCTCAATGTGTGCGTCAGGTTCAATTCAGAAGTCTCACACTTCTCAATCACTCGGGATACCTATGGCATTTTCAACAAAGGGTGCTGGTTCAATCATTGGAACACACAGAGCTATTTTAGATAATATAGCATTCTCGGTATCCAAAAAATTCTACTTTCATCTAATAAATGGAGAGAATTCAGTCGAGGCATTGAAAATAGCCAAAGATGAAATTATATCTAGTTTACAAGATGACCAATTGGAGGAATATCTAAGTATCGTGTCATATCATCATATTGGAATCCCTTTTCATTTCAGACCGTGAGGTGAAGTTCATATTCTAAAAAAATTTAAGGAAATTATTTGAAATTGTAATTATATATAGAACAGAGTACAAAAATTAAGTTAACAGGAAAAAAATAAGTTAACAAAGAATAAAAAATAACTTAATGTAACACAAACATCAATATTAATAAAAGTCAATTCACTAAACATTGAATTATGGAAATTCATGCTGATCTTCATGCACATTCTGCATTTGCAGGTGGTGCAAGAGCTGGAGGTACTGATGAGAAAAAAATTCGCAGGAGATTTATTGA
>JAJRQD010000070.1 GCA_024280435.1 archaeon
CCGATATCTGATAGTCACTTCAAGTATGCAGAGAAATTGATGGCTAAGTTGGAGAAAAAAGGTATCAGAGTGGATTTTGATGATAGAAATGAGCGAGTTGGAAAGAAGATCAGAGATGCAGAGAGGATTTGGATACCCTATATTATCGTAATTGGTGATGATGAGATGAATACAGGTAATCTCAAAGCTAGATTGAGAGATGGTACTGAGCAAGAATTTACTGATAAGGAAATAACCAAGATATTATCCAAGATGATTGAGGGATATCCAGTTAGACCACTGGCTATGGCCAAATATCTAAGTCTGAGACCACAATTCTACACACATGATTAATAAAATCAAAGTAAACCAATAATTTAGCATTCCACTTTTTGTACTAAACAAAATTCTAAATAGATTAATTGTAAAAATAGAAATAACCACAACAGTCCTGATATAACGGGATAATATTGCCTCTGTGGCTCAGTGGTAGAGCGTTTCACTCGTAATGAAAATGTCGTGGGTTCGATTCCCACCAGGGGCTCTTTGATCATATTTCAATAAGTTTTTTTATCTATATTCCAAATATTCTCGCATATCTATGATTTTACCATTAAGTCTTGCTTCATCAGCTGCAAATGCCATTGCATGAGATACAAATGATTGTTTCACATCTGTCAGCACTTTTGTATTATCACCTTTCTTTCTGCTCTCTATATTTGATATGAAGTCATCCACAATCCTATGATCCCCACCTCCATGGCCACCCCCAAGATATTCATCAAATATTATCTCTTTTTTATTGCTCAGAGAATCTGTGAATTGTAAGAATATTCTTGAAGTTTTGAAAGTTCCCTCAATAGTTCCTCTTGTACCATCTATTCTGATATATCTTCCCTCTTCTGATGAATGGCCATGCATAGTCAATGTTGCTGTGATATTATTGACAAATTCTATTGATACCACTTGATGATCCACAACATCATGTTCCTCTACTTTGTACACACATCTGCCATATGGTCCTGATTTCAACGCCTCTCTTCTTACACTCATATTACTATCTTCTGTGAGTATGGATACGGGCCATCCATTGTATTCATTCACCTTGTTAAATGGTGGTATTCTTTTGATAGCAGGTTTTTTCAGAACCATTCCTGATACGATTCTATCTGTGATATTATCTGATTTATTAAGAATATGCAGTATTGGGATAATCTCCTCATATAATCTAGGTGCATAGTAAAGACACATATCCTCCTCTATACATCCATCTGTGCATCTATCTGCTAATTGTTCCGAGTTATATTTTTTGAAATACTTCAATCCTCCAAATGAGCTGATCCGTGAGGGTGGGCTACTAGCAAACCAGTACAGCAGATCCATATCATGAGAGCATTTTGCAAGTATCATTGGTGCAGAATTCTCTCTATTATTCCAATTTCCCCTGATGAAACTATGTGCGTAGTGGTAATATGATACATTCTCCTGCATTGATATATTGATGATCTCTCCGAGTATTCCAGTCTGTATTGTATCATATATTTTTCTGTAAAAATTGGTGAACCTTAGCTCATGACATACTTGCACCACAGTTTCAGTATCTCTGTATGCCTTTACAATCTGTACAACCTGTTCAAATCTAGGTGCCATTGGTTTTTCTAACAGCACATGGTATCCCTTCTCAATTGCCATCAAAGCAGGCTTGAGATGTAGATTATCTGGAGTGGTGATGAATACTGCATCTGCAAATTTATCCAATTCGAAAACCATTTCCCAGCTGGAGAATACATACTTATCATCAAGGTTGTACTTTGATACAAATTTGTTGCGTTTTAACTGGTTGATCTCTGCAATACCAACAATCTTCAATTTGTCGGGATGCTTGAATTGGTAATCAGAGTATATTCTACCACGATCTCCTGCTCCAATTACAATGGCTGTGATCATAATTTGATTTTAAATCTGTGATTGAAAAATTAATCTTTTCCAATTATCTGAATTGCCAATTATTATCGCCGATATATATCTCTGGATGTGAATTTATGGAGAAATAATCCGTGATATTTGATATTTCATTGCTCTTTATAATGCCCATGTCCACATACACTTTGATCGGAACACCAATATCCACAAGATAAAGATCGCCAATATTATTAACATTGATATGATTGAAGCCTGATTTTGGCCATGCCAGAGTTGCAGTTGCTAGTGGTGCTATATTCCCCTCATTCTCTCCTGTATTTGGATCCATACCTGAAGCTATATCCAGGCATATAATTCTACCATGTTTCATTCTATCTATGACTTTTATTGCACTAGATTTCAATGGTGCTTTGAAATTGTAGCCAATAAATGCATCCACAACTATTGTACTATCATCTATAATAGGTTCCTCAATACGAACTCCCAGTTGTTTAATTCTGTCAAATTGCATTTTTGGTACTGAATTATCAGGCTTTCCTCTGGGTAGCCACACTATGGGATCGTATCCCCAGTTAAACAGTCTTCTTGCAGCAACCAGACCACCGCCTCCATTATTACCAGATCCGACGCATACAACAATTCTATCAGATC
>JAJRQD010000071.1 GCA_024280435.1 archaeon
ATTCCTGAGAAATAGTGCTGCTGCCACTCCCATACCAAGAATAGCTCCAAGTATTCCTGTTATCATACCTAGTACATAATTAGGTTCTTTTTCCTCTTTTAGAGAATTTTTAACGGTTTCATTCATTTTTAATCACTAGCATTATAGCAAATGAATTATTTTTGATATATTATATATACTTATTTCATTTAAAATCATATTCGATAATAAAATATAGCATTAATACATATTTTATCATTATTTTTGGTATTTTACAATATAATTTCAATATTTTTTCTGATTAATTTATCACCCTTTAAAATACAGAAAAATATGATAATTAACCTGTTTATTATGATGTAATTAGTTATTGTCCCAGTTAACTCTATTTATGAGCTGTGATAAAATAACTTTCTTTCAAATGTGAATTCGATCCCTTTAATTCATCCTATACCTCTATATATACAAAATAATAGTATTATGTATAAAAAATAGCAACAATAGTAATATAGTACATACTCATATGCAAACATACGGTGAATTGAGTTGGTTAATCATTGGATTGAATTTCTATTTTTAAAAATTTCACCTACAAAGTCTGATAATTTGGGATACAATATCTCATGGATCCTTACATTACTTCTAACTATGATCTCATTTTATTATTATTTCAAAGTAAGAAAAATAAAAAATGTATTTGGTAAAGATTTTGCCCATATTTTTGGTAATGTCACAAATGTATTGTTGATATTATTTATCAGGTCTCTGTTCTCAACAATCAATTATTTGATATGGACCATATCAGATGGGAGATATCTATTAAATCTTGTCTATGTACTAATATGCTGGTCATTAATAAGTTTAAACTATCTTAGAATAGTTCAAAGAAATTACTTTTTCAAAATTAAAAGAAAGAACCAGAAATATATCTTCACAACTATTGTCATATTCACAGCTATTCTGATATTGTTGATGTATATTGGGTTCTCCCTTGCAATATCAATACTTTCATTTTTTTATCTCATATTAACATATTTATTTTATGCTGAGTTCAAAAATTTATCTCATGGAACTTCTAAATTCAGATTAAAAATAATGACTCTGATATTTATATTCATAGGCCTCTATGGATACGCATTTGCTATATTCTATTTTTACATTCCCACTTTATTTCCAAATCAATTTTTACCTGCATACTATGTATTCTGGATGGTACTTGTCACCAATGGAATTGCCACTCTTTTCAGCGTGGGTTTTTACTGGTTAATTGATATTCCTGAAATTATGCGTTAGATAGTTAATTGACAAATAATATCAATCTAGTTTTGTAACTATTCTATCAAAAGAACTTATTTTTTGTAATTATTTTTACATTTTTTTCACAGCTTTAATTTAATCCAACCTAATATTTTATTTGGAATGGATTGAGTTTTTTATTATATGACTCAAGATGTTATTCAAACAATAGGAAAATTCATGCTTGCAGATGGATTTGATTTTGTTCTAGATCTGGATAAATCGAATGGATATTGGATGCATGATAAGAAACATGATAAAACCTATCTTGATTTTTTTACATTCTTTGCATCCGCACCAGTTGGATTTAATCATCCATCTATGTTAAATGATGAGAGTTTCCTGAAAGATCTGAAAGTCACAGGGATACATAAAGTATCTAATAGTGATATCTATACACAGCAGATGGCTGATTTTGTGGAAACATTTGCTAGAGTTGGTATCAAATCACCTATGAAATATTCATTTTTTGTATCAGGAGGTGCTCTTGCAGTGGAGAATACTCTGAAAGCAGCATTCGATTGGAAAGTAAGAAAGAATTTTGTCAATGGTATTGAGAAAGAAACTGGTTCACAGATAATTCATTATAAGAATGCCTTTCATGGAAGAACCGGATATACAATGTCTTTGACAAACACTGCCGATCCAAGGAAATATATGTACTATCCAAGGTTTGATTGGCCAAGAGTGACAAACCCAGGTATTACTTTTCCTGTTGAGGACAATCTGGAAGCGATAAAAAATGCAGAGCAACTGTCTTTAGATGAGATAAACAGATCATTTGATAATAATCCAAATGATATCGCAGCAATAATTATAGAGCCAATTCAATCAGAAGGTGGCGATATCCATTTCAGGAATGAATATCTCAGAGAAATAAGAAAAATTGCAACTCAGAGAGATGCAATGCTAATCTATGATGAGGTACAGACTGGAGTGGGATTAACCGGTAAATTCTGGGCATATGAGCATTTTGAGAGTGCCCAACCTGATATACTTGCATTTGGTAAGAAAATGCAAGTCTGTGGTATATTATCCTCAGATAGAATTGATGAAGTCGAAAACAATGTATTCCATGAATCATCCCGGATAAACTCCACTTGGGGTGCTAATCTTGTTGATATGGTGAGATCAAAGAAGTATCTTGAGATTATTGAGGAGGATCAACTTGTTGAGAATGCAGCTAAGATGGGTGATGTAATTCTCAAAGGATTAAAAGAGCTGGATATTAAATTTGAGAAGATGTCAAATGTACGTGGTAAGGGATTATGGATAGCATTTGATCTTCCCACTACTGAATTGAGAGATAAAGTCAGAAATATGCTATTTGAAGAGCTGATATTTGTACTTGTATCTGGAGATAGAACTATTAGAATCAGACCACCTTTGATAATTGATGATAATGCAGTTAATATATTCTTGAATGGTGTAGAATCTGTTTTCAGAAGATTAAATTAAAGAAATTACCTGAAATTGAATTCAATAATATTTTATGATAGTATTACTAATATTTTATGATGTAAAACTCAGTCAGATCTTAATTTTTCCATCTCGGTTCTTTTATCAATCACTTGACAGTATCCATTATTCACAGCTTTTGCAAGGATCTCCTCATCTGTTTTATTTCTAAGAACTAGTGATAATTTTTCCTCTAGAATATCGAATATTATTTTAATTCCTGGTTTTGCCTCTGAAACGGGTATTTCAATCAGAGTTCGTGGATTAATACCAGTTCTCTTCACAAATTCTTTAATTGAAAGCCTGAACATTCCTTTCAAAGCAATCAATGACAGATTAGGTATCAATTCATGCATCGTCATAACCATTAATTTCATTATTTCTTCCTGTTGTGGATACAGAGCAGTTTGTGATTGATTTATCACAATATTACCCAGTTTATCCTCTGCAAACGATAGAACCATGAGTAAATATACATTTTATAGTATTTAAATATAATCTGTAAAAAATCATATGTTTCATAAAATACCAGATAAAATATACTATATAATATAAATACATGGATAGTAAATTGATGAACCTTAGAGATTGAATATTAAATAATAATAATTATTGACTAAATTTGTATATTGCAAAATTTACCATTTAATTATCTATTCATTGTAAATTTTTTCAATAAAATATCGTATTTTTGAATAAATGCACATATATAGTTAATAATGTCTATTACAAGGTCTGATCAATGCATAGTATCTGTTCTTATTTTTGACAAATCCTAATCTCTTGTAGAATTTTCTTAGTTTCCTGATATTTCCTCCAAATTGTTTAGATGGTGTCAATTCAATTGGTACACCCTGTAAATCAGCAAATGCAATTATCTTCTCCATTATTGCAGTACCATAACCCATTTTACGCTTATCCTCATCAATTATCAATAAATCCAGTTGAATACTATTGTAAGACTGATCTCCCTCGATTATAGCAGGATATTGTGCTTCTAGAACATCAAGAAAAGAATGCAGATTCATTGCATACATAATATATAATTATCTTCATAATATAAAATATAATTTTTAGGATACTTTTTCTAGAAGTTCTATACAAGGTATTTAACATGAATTTAATTATTAAAGCGACTAGTTTTTCAAAATAAACTGGCAAAGATACTAAACAACATTTTGAAACCAATGAATAACACAAGAATGCTGATTAAGAATTTAATTTGTACCGGATTTAATTTGAAATGCAAACCATATGATCCTATATAGGCCCCAAATATTGATATAACAATACCAGTTGATATTATGACTATATCAAATTCCAGATTATTAATCATTATTTTTGAAATTAATGCAAAGAAGGCTGAAAATGCTATTATGAATGATGTGGTTCCTGCGGTGGTTTTAATCTCCAATCCGATGTACATCAGAAATAATAAAGCTATGAATCCCCCTCCAATACCTAATAATCCAAAAAATAAACCAATTAGAAAACCTACCATAATAGCCATAAAATATATTAAAATTGAATTATTATATTCCATTTCCTTTAAATTTGAATTTTTAATTCTATACAGGATATTAAAGCCGATCATTATCATTGTAATTGAGAAAATTAACAGCAGAATTTTACTATCGATCAGGTTAATCATTAATGCACCAATTGGGGATGCAATAGCACTTACCAGAATTATAGGTACCGATATTTTGAAATCAATAGACCTTTGTTTGAAGTGTCTGATTGATGCAGTTGATGTATTAGATAAATTAAATATTAATCCATACGCTGATACCAATGCAAAATTAAAATTGTAATACAAAAAAACTGGAATGATCAGAAAGGATGCACCAATACCTGCCATACTGGATAAAATTGTGAACACAAAGAAATAGAAGAAAATAATCAAATATATTTCAAATGAATTCACAATCAACAATCTCCTGTACAATGATAAACTATGTGGTAATTATTATCAAAAATAGTCTTAAGTGAAATTATTTACTATTGCTGTTCAATATTGGGTAAATATTATTCTTTTGCAGGAATTTCCTCTTCCTTTTTGAAATATCCAAAGAAGATTTTTACTGCGACTGCAATTGTGGCAACATACATCAGGAATATTCCAATATCCATCCACAAGAACAGGAATTCAATGTATTCTGATGGCTCAACAATATTAACTCTTGAGAGTATATCGGTTTCTGGATCCTGAACAAATTCATATAGACCCTCTTCATTTGGCTCTCTTAGCATGTACAGAGTTGTGAAACCAAATCCTATAATAGATCCAATTAACATGGTCCATCCGACAAAACTACGTAATTTACCCTTGATATTAAATTCATCTGCAATGATCATCAATACCATAATTGCTATCAGAACACCTAGTACATGCCAATGGCCAACATTGAACGAATATTCCACATCAATCATCTCAGGACTTCTGAAATTACGATCTCCAAGACTTTCCTCATCCAGATTGAATGCCAGATATACTCCGGGGAATGTTGATACAACATTTACCCACCATAATTGAAAGAATAATGCCCATTTCAATGGATCTGAGAATTGTGCCATCACTCTCTGAATTGTGGAAGCATCTTCATATTTATCACCAAGATGTTTTCTAGCAATATCTACCCATGCCCACGTGGCTACTATACCACCTACAAGAAGTAGAAATCCTGCACCAACATTGATAACTACATGTGCAGCATCCCATGGGGTCACTACTAACCATGCACCAATTGTTAATATAACAACACCAGGTGTGTATAGCCAGTGTGAGATATTATACCATGACCAAGTTCTTCCTGCAAATTCAAATTCACTCTCTTCAATATTTGATTTTCTCATTGCAAGTAATAACACAAGCCCAGATACCAGTGCCAGCATTATATGAAGATGAGCTACCACCATCTCATGATAGGAATAACCAATATTATGATCCTCACGCCTTGGTATGGTTTCCATTAATCTTGGTAGCCATATGTATGGAGATGGATCAGCTTCTAATGTTGCATCATATTGATCAGGTTGTCCAAATGCTGCACCTGCAATTCCACCAAGCATTGCAGACCCAATGATTGCCACACCAGTTAATGCCATATTTAGATATTCTAGGTTCCATTTACCTCCACTTACTGGAATTGTGCATTTCTCAGCAAGAGGATCGTCCTCAATTGTTGGGAAGTTCTTTGTTGGCCAGATTGCAATTATCAGTATGAATGCAGCATAAATTGTAATTGCCTGTCCAAATATAAACAAACCATGTGAGACCCAATGTTGGCTGAAATATGCAAAATCAATTGCTGCAATACTCGATACAATAGCACCTACAAAAAGACCCCATTTGGCCTGTGCTTCATAGAATGGTCTGGCTGCATACCAATCCAGTACAATAAATCCTATAACCACAACAAATGGTATTGCCAATGCATGATATAGCATAATAGTTCTATCAGCATGTCTAGCAGGGTCCATCTCCATCAGAGGGAATAGCCAAGGTAGTGCTTCACCGAATCTATCAATCATTGGCTTTGAGAATGTGGATAGAAACATTACCAGAATAAGCTCATAGAAAAACATGAGAGAGATTAATCCCTTGTATGTTTTGAACGGAGCTTTCAATTTTTGTCCAAATGACATAAGACTCGGATTATTATTTTCACATATAAGTAATTTGGAAATTATTATTTTTCAGAGGAATACAAGTACTTTTCTTAGGATTGAAATGATATAAAAGGGATAAAATATTATATTTATCGAAAAAAAGATATATTTTAATAAGTAAATTAGGTTTTGATTGAATTAATTAAAATATTGATTATTCAATTTTTTAAGAGTTCATAACTCTTTATCGTTTTTTAGTTGCTATATTTGTTTTTTACATAGGGCGGTTTTTCACCCCAAACTAATCTATTATATTGCCTTAAAATTTAATATTTATTCAATTATTTATTATTCACCCCTTGATTTCATAAAATTTTAGTATTGCACTAGTTACTTATCTATAATTTTGAGAATTGGATGTTTCAAACCACTTAATTTGGTGTAATCCAATTTTATACTACCAATTACAAAATAAAAATTCAAGGAAACAGAATAAATTCAAAATTTGTATGTACAAATATTAGGAAGACAGTAATTTTCATAATGTTCAAAATAATAAAATCTTATACACTAAATAATGGACTTACGGTGTCCTTCCTTTTCTGCTTATAGCATCAGGGATTAATTTGTATATTGGCATTCACATTTCTAATAGCAAATCATACATATTTTTAGGCTTCATTGTATTACCTGGATCTGCATTTTGTATAATCTTTTCCAGTATATTATTAAGCATATCTCTATCATCTTTATCGAGTATCTCTAGCAATTCTCTCAGTTTTTTATAAGGAGGTTTGATCTTAGCATTTAATTCTTTACCTTTTTTTGTAAGACTAACATTTACTTTTCTTCTATCCAGTTCTGAACGTGTTCTTTTCAAAAGTCCTTTTTTCTCCAAACCACTAATTCTAAGTGAGATTGCAGATTTTTTTATCGCATTAATCTCACTGTTCACTTTTCTATGCAATTCATTGAAAGGTACTTTATCCTGCTGTGCAACAGCTCTGAGAAAGATCACCTCATGTCTTGAGATATTGTATTTTTCTTTCAATTTCTCAACTTCAATCCTGTGTTTCTCAAAGTGCCTCCGAAATACTGTAACCAGTTTTAATATATTTGGTAACAATAAATCATCCTCATCGAACATTCTCATAAGCATATTATTAAGCTATTAACCATATTTAAGACGTTTGGTTTTCAATAATAAAAATGATAGTTTGATTTTTCACAATATATCAAACTAATTTGTTTGATAATTATTTCTTGATCAAACTACTTATATTATATTGTATAAATAATAATGTATGAGCAATGCTATTGAGACAATAAATCTTGGTAAGACTTACAAAGGTGGTGTTGAAGCTCTCAAATCTCTGGATTTAACTGTAAAAAGAGGCGAATCCATTGGATATCTGGGCCCAAATGGTGCTGGCAAGACTACCACCATTCAGATACTGCTGAATTTAATTCGTCCAAGCAATGGTGAGGCACTGGTATTCGGTGAAACTCTGATTGGACAGGAAAGAAAGGTATTACAGAATGTGGGTGCACTTGTTGAATTACCTGGATTCTATGATTATCTGACACCAAATGATCTTCTCAAGCATATTTGTAAGATATATCGTATTCCTAGAGGAGAGATGAAAAGAACCATCAAAGATACTTTAGAACAGGTAAATATATATGAAGTTGAGAATAAAAAGATTGGTACATTCAGTACGGGTATGCAAAGAAGGTTGGCTATTTCAACTGCACTGGTGCATAACCCCGAATTACTCATACTTGATGAGCCAACAATTGGCTTGGATCCAAAAGGAGTACGAGAGATAAGAGATCTTGTTAAACAGCTAAACAAAGATGGTAAAACAATATTCCTTACAAGTCATAATCTAACAGAAGTATCTGAGATATCTGATAGAGTTGTATTTCTGAAAAAAGGACAACTTATCAAGGATGAGAATATGGTCAATCTACAACAACAGTTGAGCTCAAGACAGATCGAGATCAAATTCCTTAAGGAACTTAATAGTTCTCAGAAAAATTTTGTAGAATCAATTGATAATGTTATCAGAGCTGATTTTGGTAAAATAACATATCTAGAGTACAATGGTGCAAATATGGATACACATAATATACTTCAGACAATGTTGGATAATAAATTGCCAGTGTACTCCTTCACCCCAAAATCAATGACCCTCGAGGACCTTTACCTCAATCTATACCGGGAGGAAAATATATGATTATTACAGATTGGAAAAATGATATAATTGATCTGAGATTGAACATCAGATTTGAATTTTTGAAAAACTACAGACAGAAGAGAATTGTGTATGTATCATTAATTGCTATTGTACTACCTCTACTATTCTATCTAGTACCATTATTATCCGGTACTGACCTACCAGAACAATCAAATGATATGCTATCCAGTATTATGGGTTTCACATACCTAGTAGCTGTAATTAATGCAATTTTCTTCGGAGGTGATGCAATAAATTCTGAGAGACATAACAAAACTGCTCTGATCATATATCCCATGCCACAGAGAAGAACAATAATATATCTAGGTAAATTATTTGCACAGATGTTCACCTCATGGATTACTCTTGGCTTTTATTATGCAACCAGTGCAGCTATCGTTGTAGGTGTATACGGAATTGAATCTTTGAATGAGGAGATGTTGAAATCTTACCTATTTGTGATGATATACATGTCTGCATTATTATCTATTGCATTTTTCTATTCTAGCAGTGTTAAATCACCACCAGCTTCTATGATGCTAACATTCTTCACATTGTTCATGTTATTACCAATTGCAAGTATGCTGATGACTTCAATTGATGTTGATAATTCATTGCTAATATCTAATTACTCTGGATTTATCACATCTATCTTCAGGTTTCCATCTGCACAATTTGCACCTGGTGCTTCTAATAACTCAGATGCAATCACTATTGAAAAGGGTATAAATCTATCACTGATATACTCAGCTGTTCTATTCACCATTTCATGGTTCAAAACAATAAATCAGGAGGTATAAAAAATGAGAAAATATATTTCAATCCTAATATTACTTGTGCTAATAGTACCTGCACAGACAACGGTAAATTCAGATTTATCTGTACAACAATTTGGAGTGGTCTTACCAGATATCAAAGTGAATGATATTATAATTCTGACGGAGAACCCTGAGGAGGGTGTTGCCATTGATGTGAAAGTGAAAGTGGAGAATAATGATAATTTCACCTACACAAATCCAATAGTACACATAAAAATAGAGGAATTACAACTAGGACATCCAGATCCAACAGAAGAGTTGGAAGCGATAATAGTACTTAATTATACAATTGCAACTTTGGAACCAAATACGGTAATTGATATTACAGATCAGATATTTGCAAATGCAGGACAGTGGACTATGCAGGCTTATATTTCATTCAATGATTCTGTAATACCATCATCTATGTTTGTATCTGTTCTTCAGGTTCTTACACCTCCAATCGGAGATTTGAATCAGTTGTTATTAGCTTGGGAATTGATACTAGGTACTCTGATCATTGTTATATTTCTACCATCTATTATTGATAAATTCAGAAGATTTAAAATCAAAAAGTAATTAACAAACAAGTTTATTAGCTTATTATTGTACTACTTAAAAATTAATTTAACATTTATTCAATTGATCTAGTATAAGCAATTTTGATATATATTGAGATAAAATAAAGGATATCAAAGGTACAAAACCAAAAATCAATTGTATTTCTAAATTTAACATATCTGGAATGAAATAATTGTTATAAATGAATAATTGTATACCTTGAGATCGGTATATAGTGAATATTACTGTACTTTGATATACTATAATATATAGTAAAATAAAAAATAAATTATTAAATCTGAAGACTTTATTTATTGTATCCGATACACCATAGTTTGATAGTCTTCTCATTTCTTCTTTAAAACTATTGTCACTATTATAACTCATCCAAACATAAAATCCGATAATAAATCCTAAAAATAAGTTTAATATAAATATGTAATTGATTGGATTTATCTGTTCTTGGATATTACTATCATTTTTATCATTGCTAATTATATCAACTTTTGTTTTTAGTATATTTGAAATTCTAGAACTTAATATCTCTTTATCTACTAAATTCGTCATCTTCAAGAATAGATAAGTAAATTTGAAATTCATTAGTCTAAGATTTATTTGATCAAAGAGTATATTGAAATAGTTTCTAGATAATATTATTTTTTCAGATTGTTCAACAAATAAAGGTGGAATTATTCCACTCTGTATTTTTAAAGAAAATATATCATTTTTGGATACATATGCAGAATTATTGCCAATAATGATGTTTAAAGGATCCTTATTATTTTTTAAATGTTGATATAGTAATTTATTTGTCCAAATACCCGATTTTAGATAATTATAGTCTCTTGTAACATTAAATAAAGAAAGATATTCAAGATATTTTGATTGATTAACAACATAGATTGAATTTTGTAAATTTGTTTTTGGATCTGATAATAAAACATTTATTCTATCAACTCTTAAAATATCTTGTATATTATCAATTTGCAAGATAGAGCTCATATTTATATTAGTTGATGGTGAATCTATACTTATTACAAAATCTGCGTACATTTCATTTTCACCAAAAATATAATCGTTTTGATAATATTCTGAAAAAACACTAGTAACAAAGAATGAATTAATAAAAATTATAAAAGCAATAAATAGTATAAAATATCTTCTTTTTTGTAATTGAATGAATGATAGCTTGAAAACAATACTTGCTCTAGCTAATTTCTCCATTTTACTAAAAGTAATTCTAGATATTAATAAAATAAAAATGAAAAATATGAATTCAACTATAATACCTGTGTCTGGAGTTAATCTACCAAGATACTGAGGATGAAGAATGATTGTATAATGACCTATCTTAGTAATAGTACTTATTTTGTAAAAATAATATATAGAGATTATTATGATAATTTTTTTAAAAATACTATTATTTCTTAAATTTAAATTTTTGGAAATTTTGAATTTTCTAGTATTATAGACTATTTGTAAAGTACCCACAAGTAAGTATAGAATTAACCAGTATATACTTTGCACCATAAATAGTAAAAATAATCTCGTAGTCAATAAAAAATAACCTGCAACTAAAAATAGTAAACTTGATGAAATAGGTATAATTACAGCATTGTACCATAATAATTTCACAAGATCCATATGTTCAAAACCTCTGGATTGTAAAAGTAAAAATAATTGTTTAAAATTAACAATAATATCATTTAACATGATAAGAACACCTATTTCAAATACTAAAATTACTAAAAACCAAATTAAAAGTATGTTTGCATTATTAGAAATAAATACTTGTTCTAATTCATAAATAATGCTTATAAGAGGACTTTCTATATAATTTTCAGAAGTTGGAAAATCAATAATTATCTGTTTATCAACTTCAGATTTGAATTTCTGAAATAAATAACTGATATCTTTAAGGCTGTTTATATTATTAATAACCTCTTTTTGTAAATAGAATTCATAAAATATTGAAAAAGTTGAACTATATAGTGATGATTTGATATTTATCAATTTGAAGGTGTTGATAGTCAAATCTTTTATTGGTGCATAAATATAAACTTTTGAAATTTGACCAAAATTATTATTTGTGTATGTCTCACCTTTATTATCAATACGTGGTTTTTTATACAATATATCATAATTTTGAATTGAAATGTCACGTCCTTCTCTATTAAGATTGATTCCACTACTAGTAAAATTAATTTCATCAAAATTATAAAATAAATAATTATTACTTTTAAATGGTAATTCTGTTATTTCAGACCATATATCTATTGATAAGTAAGATATTTTTGCGATAAGTGATAAATTACCTATTTGAATAAGATCATCATGGGAAAATAAATAATATTCACTGTTTACTAATTCACCATGTGAATTTAATATGATATTAGTATTGTGATTTATAATTAAATCAGATAAATTTGTGTAATTTGAATTGTTTGTATATATGGATGATTTAATAATTGCTGGGTTTTTATTTTCTAATTGATTGATAATTGTTTTTTCACTTACTGATAAAAAAATAAAGAATATTAAAATTAATAAAATAACAGTCGAAAATATAACTATCCATTTTTTTGTTGAGAAGAATTTGTGTATTTTCATCATTAATCTATCTTAATAGTTAATATTTTTAAATAATATGGCTTAAATAAAAAATAATGTGTGACTTCACCCCCTGTAGTCATGACTGAAAAATTACTGAATTAATATTAATTTTAATGTCAAAAATACGAAACAACTCATTTAAATAGACTTAAATTAGGTGAATTTATGGCATTTCACGATAAATGGTAATGATTGTTCAAGGGGATGAAAGATACACAAAATAATAAATATGCTCAATTTATTTATTATAATTATTTAATGTATATTAAAGTGATTTTATAAGTATTAAAAAATAAGATAAAATATATTAATTTATACAATTAATTCAAAATTATCAATAATATTTTTAAATTTTATTACAATTGTAAAGATAATCTATTTGTGAATAGATAGTAGGTATTAAAAAATATATGAAATTACAGATTAATTTAAAGAAATATATATTATTTTCATTATTATTAATGAATTTTAGTGGTGTGCAACAAGTCGGTGCGGTTGGGTATAGTATGACCATTCAAGCAAGCTATTTATATATTGATCACACTTATGAAACAACATGGGGTGGTACCGGTGAATATTATATTTATGCCGGATGTCTTAATAAAGATGGAAATTATGATTTTGAAGCATCTTATGGAGGATCGCATGGTGGATCATTTTACAAAGTTTATAGTGGTACATTTTATTCAAATTCTAAAGATTCAGATGGTCATTACTTGTCAAGTGATTTTGTGATTAAATGGACTGATAATGAATGTACACCAGGAGTAGATCATTTAATATTATATGTAAGGGAATTTGACTCAGGTACATACGAAAATCTCATCGGTTTGAAAAATCAAAAGTGGGATATTCCTAATGAGATAGGAAGTAATACTTGGACAATAAATAATGGTAGATCTAAAATTACATTATCAATAACAATTTATTGATCTGCTTTATATAAATTACCACATAAATAATCCAGCTTCTCAATCAATTAATTCAATTATGCCTGTACTACCATTAATTTTCAGTTTATCACCTGTTTTAATCAACCTAGTACATTCTGGTACACCGACAATTCCAACTATACCGTGTTCTCTTGCCACAACAGAGCCATGAGTCATCAATCCACCGACTTCCATCACCAGACCTGATGCAATATTGAATAAAGGTGTCCAGCTTGGATCTGTGGCAGGACAAACCAGTATTTCTCCAGGTAACAGAGTTCCCTCATCGGGTGATAGTACTACTCTAGCCTTTGCCTCAACAATTCCAGGTGAAACTGGAGTTCCAATATACATACCCTCTTTCAATTCAATATTTGGCTTTGCATTAAAGAATGTCTCTCCATTGCTAAGTAATATTCTTGGAATAAGTTCTCTATTATACTCTCTATCATAAGAATCTTTGTTATTTCTAGCTATATCTTTTAGATCAATGCCACGACGAATATCATTCAAATTGAGGTAAAATACATCACTATCATTATCTAAATCGCCATTTTCAACAAGTAATTTTCCTATTTCTAAAATCTCTTTCTTAATTATATTCAGTGATTTTATCCATATGAATTTGGGATACTCACGCATTCCTGACACTTTTCTATTTACTTTAATGATATGATTGAATATTTTAGCTTTGAGCCTGTTTTTCTTATTTATTTTATCTAAAAGTATCTTGTAAGTATCTTCAGCCTCTTTTCTTCTTAATTTGAATAAATTATCTGGATATTCATCTTCATTCTCTATTTTCAAATAACCTTTGATATGGTTGATTATGGGTTCTGGATCATCACTCCATCTCTCTGCACCCACATCAATCTCTGAATAACCTCTGAAACCATATTTCTTCATGAAGCCATCCAGTTCCTCCTGCAGAACCGTTAGTAACCTGTTATTTTTGAATAATTCTATGATCTCTGTATTCTTTTTATCAAATATCGCAAAAGAGGGAATATCCTTTTTTATTCTCTGACTACATCCCCATAGATAATGGTTCATCTCCGATGTGACATTATAGGGATATGACCTTGCTAGATCCAGATATGATAATCCACTCTCTTCTGGTTTTCCCATTTTCTTAGCTATTGACAAGGAGATCATTGTTGTGGAGATAAATGGTGCAAGATCAATAAATAGGAATTTTGGTATAATTACTGTGGATGTTTCAATATAATCCAATTTTTTATCAATTGTATCCAATCCTGTTCTTTGTCTCTCCAATTGTGCTAAGAACTGTTCTGATCTTTTAAATGCATTATTTCTTGCTTTATCCGGGTTTTTAAATATTCTCTTAACCAATCTGCCAAAAAAGATTAAATCATGAAAAACCTGCTGTAATGGTTTGATCCTAGGTAATCCATGTGTCTTTGGAAACCTATGTATATTCTCCATGATTATCTTGGCAGATTCGGGTTCTGCAACCCACATAAATCCCAATACTGCTTTTTTAGCCATTTTATTGTTCAGAGAAGAGGTGATATCCACCCACAATCTATCACCTGCAACTTGAAATGCTTTTACCTCATTATACTCTCCACCAAAGTTGTAAGTTTTTCCTACACCAAACAAAAATCTGCTGAGTATATCACTACCTAGTTTTGTGAATGGTTTGAGTACTCCCTGTGCCATATTGAATGATATATATATTCTCAGATCCTCATAATCCACTTTTATCTGGGGATAAAGCGTGGTAATACTTCGCGATTGTAATATATACACTGTGTCATCTTTTATAGCAAATTCTATATCCTGTGGTGAATTATAATATTCAAATATTTGTCTTGCCACTTTGTCAAGTTCAAGTAATTGCTTATCAGTCAATACCTCTGAATTAGCCCTCTCTTCTTCAATTTCCTGCACACCTCCATCTGAAATTGATATTATAGATTTTTGTTGATTTCCAGTTTTTCTATCTATGATCCTTCCTTTTGATATAACATAAGTATCTGGTTCGACAAGTCCAGATACCAATGCTTCACCTAGTCCAAAAATTGCCTCAATCACTGTCTCATCTCTATTTCCAGTGATGGGATTTGCAGTGAAGATCACACCTGACACTTCACTCTGTATCATTTCCTGTACCACCACAGCATTATTCACTTCAAGATGATCAACTTTATTCTTCTCACGATACTGAATTGCTCTTGCAGTCCACAAGCTTGAAAAACATTTAACAACTGCATTTTTTAGCTGATCAATAGTCTTTACATTTAGAAATGTATCATGTTGTCCTGCGAAGGATAGTGTGGGAAGATCCTCTGCTGTGGCACTGGACCTTACTGCATATATTTTTGAGTGATTTGATTTGTAAAACTCATCAATTTTATTTGAGATCTCATCAGGTAGTGAATAACTCTCAAATTTATCCCGAATTAATTTTGATCTATCCTCCAGTGAGGATATGGAGGTTATATCCAGCTCTTCCAGTGTTTCTTTTATAAATTCCTTGAGATTATTATTCTCAACAAATTTCCTATATGCATGTGTGGTGACTATAAATCCATCTGGAATATTGAATCCTGCTGTGATCATTTTACCCAGATTGTAACCTTTTCCACCCACATCTGAAAATTCTGAATTTCCAAAAGGAAGCACTAGTTGTTCCATAAATATATATTTAGTATTTCAAATATAATACTAGTCCAAACAATTATTAAATTATTTCAATAATTTTTGTTCAAATTTACCTTTTTTATAAAATATATATTTGGTATATCCATTTTTACCAAATATATGAAATAATTCAGCATCCTCAGCTGAAGTATACTTTGTGGGTATAATTAATATTCATACATTTTACTAACAAATATATATTATTATTGAACAAAATATCAAATTATCTCATCAGAGTTTAAAAACATAAATTATATATCAAGACTGTAATGAAAAAGGACAATCTTTCATATTTTTTTATTGAGGTTGCTCCAGTACCCGTATTATTATTACAGAAAAAAAATATAGTGTATGCAAATAAACATACATGTGAATTATTTGGATATTCAGAAGATAAGATGCTAAAGTCAAAAATATCTGATCTACAATCAGATAAAGTAAAATCAAAAGAAGAAATATACTTCTTGAATTGGGATAATCATGGATTTCCAGATAATTTTGAAACTATTGGAGTGAAATCAAATGGAGAAGAATTTCCAATTGAGATATTCAATAGCAATATTAAATTA
Organism: archaeon; assembly: GCA_024280435.1. Taxonomy (GTDB): domain Archaea; phylum Asgardarchaeota; class Heimdallarchaeia; order Heimdallarchaeales; family Kariarchaeaceae; genus JAJRQD01. The sequence continues at coordinate 16,725 of JAJRQD010000071.1, forward strand.
GAAGATGAGTATTTCTCTATGGTTGTACTTATAGATATTTCAGAGAGAATTAAAAATGCAGATAGAGCAAAAAAAGGAGAGAATATATTCTTTACTCTTGTTGAGAACAGTCCAAATGATGTTGTGTTAACATCTAATGAAGGTGTAATTCAATTTATTAATCGAACAGACCCACCAGAGATGGCATCTAAAATAATAGGTAAGAATATAGTAGATATATTTGATGATAATAATTCTGAACTAATAAGAAAATCAATAGCTAAAGTACTCAGCACACAAAGAAAGATATTAATGGATACTATTTCTCATAGAGGATTTAAACTGATGATCCATCTAGCACCAATAATAGAGAATAATATGGTTAACAGAATTTTGTTCATCATCACAGATGTAACCCCATTGGAAGAGATGCAAAGATATATACAACAGGCTGAGAAGATGGATGCAATAGGTGTTCTCGCATCAAGTATCAGTCATGATTTCAAAAATTATCTAACTATAATTGATTCTTATATTGATCTTATTGCCTTGGAATTGAATAGTCAATCTTCAACTGAATATATCTCATTAATTAAGGAAGTCGTAGATAAATCAAATTCTTTGATAGATAATCTGTTATACCTTGGTAAAGACATGAAGAGAAAGACAATCTTACTAGATGTCAACTCTACCCTACTGGCACTGAAGTCTATGATTAAACCATTACTTGGAAATAAAATAAAACTGCTATTTGAACTTGCAACAGATATAAACAAGGTTAAATTTGATCCAGAACAATTTTCTCAGGTAATTCTTAACTTGGTTATTAATGCAAAAGATGCAATAAGAGAGAATGGATTAATTAATATTAACACTATGAATGCTGAGAATGGTATAAACATAGAAATTAAGGACAATGGTATTGGAATTCCACAAGATATGCTTTCAAGAATTTTTGAGCCTTTCTTCAGTACAAAAGGTGAACATGATACTGGACTAGGGTTAGCAACTTGTTTCAGGATTATTCAGAACCATGGTGGAAATATAAAAGTCAGAAGTGAAATTGGGAAAGGAACTATATTCACACTGTATATACCTGATTGCACAGATAAAAGTATCTGAGCTCTACTTATTTTTAACGATTGAAAATATTATCATGAAGTAGTGATGATATCACCAAAATGAGTGAAATTAATCTCAATTTTGTACTAAGATAGAATGAATACACCATGATTACATATCTCTCAGGCTATTACACCTGTATAATACTCTGTGTACTTCTATCTTTAAATTAGAATATTTTGTTTATTAATAAAAGTGTAAAAATATCAAACTTGGCTACTATCATGATTTTTTATTCTCTATTTTTTTGAGTGTGCTCTTAACAATTTTATTTTTTGGTTCCAATTCTCTTGCTTTTTCAAGACATCTCAGTGCCTCTTTATCCTGATCCAGATTCATCAGTGCAATTCCCTTGTATAACCAACCATTGGTATATTCACTGTTATCATTCAATAGTTCATCAAATATATTAATTGCTTTCTGATATTCTCCAAGCTCCACAAGAATTCTTGCCTGACCCTGTTTTGCAGCAGTATAGGATGTATCAATCTCAAGTGCTCTCTCAGTGTACTCTCTTGCCTCAAGATATTTTTTCATCTCAATCAAAATATGACCTTTTCCAGATATTGCATTCAGATACTTATCATCAATCGCAAGTGCTTTATCATAACAAATAATTGCTTCTTTATGCTTATCAATCTCTCCAAGTGAATTACCCTGATTGGCCCATGGGTTCTTATACTCCGGATCTATCTCACATGCTTTTTTGAAACAATCAATTGCCTCCTTGTATCTTTTCAGATCATGATAAGCAAGACCCATGTAATTCCATGCCTGTTTATACTCTGGATCAATTACAAGTGCTTTCTTATAATACTCCAATGCAGTCAGAGATTTGTTCTTATCTACAAATGCAATGCCAAGGTTATTCCATGCATTTTTGAAATTAAGATCTATATCAATTGCTTTTCTGTAACATTTTATACCCTCTTCGATTTTATTAAGGTTTTTCAATGCTAGGCCTTTGTTATTCCATACAAATTTATTATCAGGCTCATACTTCAAAGTACAATCATATGCCTTGATAGCTTTCTGATATTCTTTTCTTCTGAAATACATATTTCCATTATTTGTACATCGTTTTGCAGCAGCCAGTTCAGCTCTGCCTAATTGATCTTTTGCATTATGAAAATCAGGGTGTGCAGATACTGCTCTTTTGAACAGTTTGATTGCATCTTCATATTTATCCTCACTCATTAACAGCATTGCTTTCTCAAATAAACCCGTACGATGATTTTTATCCACTCTTAACAGAGTATCAAATGATTTGTGTGCAAATCTAGGTTTGTCCTTTTTAATATATACTCTTGCTTTTTGAAGAAGTGCACCAGAATGCTTTGAATCTATCCTCAATGCATTATCAAACTGCTTGAGTGCTTGATTATACTTATCTTTCTCAATAAACTCATTCCCTGTGCTGATATACTGATCAATCAGAACATTCTTGGTATGGTCCACTAATTCCCTCACATCCTTGTATTTAGAATCGATAGAGTACAATTCTTTCAGTACAATCAATGCCTCTTCCATTTTATCAGTTTCTAACAGTAATTTAGCTTTTCTGTACATTATCTCTGTATTATCAGGATCAATCTCAAGTATTCTATCATACTCTGAGATAGCTTTTCTATGTTTACCCTCTGCAATTAATTTTTCTGATTTTATCTCATGATTATTGATTATCTGAATTCTCTCCTCCTCCTCAGTCTCAGTAAGCTCTCTGTTCAAATCTTTGTAATCTGGATTGATAGACAGTGCACGTTTGAAATACTCAATCGCCCTGGTAAATCTGCTTATCTTTCTGTTTGCTTTTCCAGCTTTTACAAGAGTATCCACATCATCTGGATCTTTATCAAGTACCTTTTCATAGAGTAGAATTGCATCCTCATACTTCTCTTCCTCTACTAGATTATCACCTCGTTCAATCCTCTCGATCTTTATATGTTCCTCACCTAGGGATTGTATTTCCAGCAATAATTTCTTAGCAGTCTTATCTGTGGGATATATCTCTATCAGTTTATCTGCAATTTCCTCTGCTTCTGAGTATCTTTTCAATTCTTTCAATAGCTGAATTTTAAGCTTCAATCCATTTTTATGTTCTTGATGAAGTGTCAATACCTCCTCAACAACACTTAGTGCATCATCAAAGGATTTATCCCTCTGTTTTGACTTGGCCTTTCTGTATAGTTTCTCTATATTTTTCTCATTATTCAGTCTTAGTATCTCTGCCTTCTCCTGATCTAATCCATTATATTCTGCATCCAACTCAGTCAGTTCATCTACCAACTTCTGTGCAATATCATACCTCTCCAGTAGTTTATTCAGCTTAATCTTCAATAAAATAGCTTCTTTACAATCATCTTTCAATTTCAGTATCTCATCGGCATCAATAATTGCAATCTCATACTGCTCCTCATTCATATTCTTCACAGCAGATTGTAATAGTTCCTGTATCTGATTGATTGTAGCAATCAAATGATTGATTGATTCATTGTTGCTATCAATTTTAGTGAATTTATCAAAATCTAGTAGTGCTTCTTTGAATTGATCATTATTGTATTTCTGTGTACCACTCTCCATTAATCTAACCAGAGAATACAGCTTATTCAGAAATTCACTCTCTTTATCATGATTTTCCAGTAGAATTATCGCATCATCATATTTTGATAGCTTGAATAATAATTCAGCCTTCTCATTGATATATTCATTATTGTTAGAATCAATTTCTAGTAATTTATCAATGATCTCAATAGCTTCCTCGTAGTATTCTTTAGCCTTATTCTCATCCAGCTGATTAATCAGATCTAGTAATAATGTATTTAGATCAATCATATTCTGTATTTCATCTGTCTGTACTTCATCAGATGTACTGGATAACTTATCAAGTACTGCTTTTTCCTGATTATACTGCCTTGTATTATGTAATGATTTTGCCTTTAATAATAATGCTCTTTTCTCATCCACTATCTCTAGTAATTCATCAAGTTTTGAGATGGCTCTCTCATACTCCTCATTATTATAATATGTACTGGCATCATTATACAGGTCATTGATAATACTGTTATCATTGAGATCTTTTATCTGTTGCTCCTCCTCATCAATACCTTTGTATTCCGGATTAACAATTCGCATTCTATCAATATAATGAAGGGCATCATCATACTTCCCAAGTTCTCTCAGACATTTAATCTTCAGGAAAAGTGCATCTACATTTTCAGCATCCAATGCTAGCAATTTATCAAGGTACTCAATAGCCTCATTGAAATTACCATCTTTGAATGCGTTTATCGCATTATCTGTGTATTCATGTATACCTTTTATCTTTGCAAGCTCTTTTGCAGCCTCTGTATGCTCTGCATCAAGATGTATTATCAACTCAAAACAGTAAATTGCATCATCATTCTTACCTATATCTCTCAATAGTTTTCCTTTCATGAAGAGAGTATCAACATGGCTCTGATTTATTTCCAGTATCTTATCATACTCTGCAATAGCCTCTGGATACTTCAAATTCATATAATTATCATTGGCATTGGATAGATACCTCCCAATCTCCTGTATCTCGAGATACCTGCGGTTCTTCACATCCTTCAGCTCTTTTGTAGCATCTTTGTGATCCAACCCTTCAAGTATTAATTCTGCATCATCATATGCACGTAGATTTTTTAGACATACTGCTTTCAGAAATAAAGCCTCTGTATTATCCTCCTCCTCAATGACAAGATTAATATTTTTCAATGCCTTCTCCCATTCTTCTAGTTCTATCTGGTTCTTTGCAGTTATCAGATATTTTCTTGATCCAAGCAGGTTCTCCAACTCTGTCTGTGCACTTATATGCTCAGGATCAATCTCAAGTATTCTCTCGAAATATGTGGCTGCCTCATTGTACTCCTCTATCTCCACAAGGGAAATACCTTTTTGATGATAAGTATGAACGAGAATTCTATCAAATTCTTCAATTGCATCCTCATATTTCTTATTGAAAATCATCTGTTTTCCAATAATCAAGGATCTTGTCATCTCAAAGGATTCTATTACTCTCCTCTCACTTTCCTTATTTGTCTCTGCAATTTTGATTGAATCAACCACACAATCAATTGCTAGTCTAATAATTTTATTAAAACATGTATCATTTATCTCATTCATAATTCTTATCACCTCCTTGTTCTTGTATTCCTGCTCTATATTCTTTTTGAGCTTTCTGACTAGATAAAAAGGATAATCCAGATCAAATGGTATCTCTGTATTTTTCAAAGTACCATTAATATTCAATGTCCATCGTCCATACATACGTGTATTTTGTATTCTAGTAACAAAATCATGATTATCACCACCTGAAATACCATGATATCTAGTTTGAGCCATTGGATCATTCATCTTGACATAAATACTTTTATCCACTCCAGTCGGAGAGATCCTGATATTTATCTCATCTTTTGCAAGAAATACACTCTTTGGATCTTCAAATTCATTATTTCTGAAGATCTCTATTGTTGGCAGGATCTCTGTAATCTCCTCAACCACCTCTATGACGTGTGATTTGTTGAATTTTACATCCTCACCATTGACAATCCTGATACCCGATACTTCAAATGTGATATTACCATAGTATACATTCTTTTCAAGCTCTATCATAAAAATTGGTGTAATGCTATTAGTATCCACAATTAAATTACCAATGGCATCTTTACCAATAATTGATACTTTGGATAGTTTATCTGCATTTTTTATATGAACAATAATCTTAGTACCCGGTAATACCTGATTTATCGGCATATAGATTCTATCAGTATCAAATACAGCAATCTGAATATCTGGAGTATTTCCTTTTCTGCCCACTGATGAAACACTAATTCTTCTAGGAGAAGCATTATTTCTAGTAGACATTGATTGAGATAAATTCTTCTTTATATTTGTATATTATTGCTTGAATTTGGAATATGTAAACTAAATTCTGATTTTTATTAATTTCTTATGATTCTATTTTTGTATAAATTTACCCCCCTAGGAAATTATGCTGCTGAAGCATCATAATTTTCCAGTAATTTTATTAATTCTTCATATGGGTTCATATTTTTTAATTTCCATGTTTGGAATGTTGTAGCATGGTTAATCAGAATTTTCTTACCATTTTCACTGGCAACAAATCTTCTAATTTTTCGATGTAAAAC
>JAJRQD010000072.1 GCA_024280435.1 archaeon
AGTGATGTGAAAGAGATTGAGGATATATTCAATCAGTTGAAGACTGAGATACTAGGTCAGATAAAAGATGATGGAATTGCTGATATTGCTTCACCTGAAATTTTCAATAATATAGCTGCAAGATATATGGGCCAATCATTTGAGCTAACAGTTGAATGGAAAAACAATATAGATGACATTAGATTTGATTTTCTGAATAAGCATAGGAAAGAGTATGGATTTGCAGCTGAGAATGAACCAATTGAGATTGTTGCACTACGTAGCTATGTAATAATTGCACATGATGATCCTGTATTGCCTGATCTTACCGAGATGGATGAACCTGAGATACTGGAATATCGAGAGGTTCTTGATTATGGTAGAGTTCCTGTTGTCAGCAGAGATCAGCTTGGTTTGAATTATCACTGTATTGGGCCATTGATAATTGATCAGGATGATACCACCACGTGGATACCTGAAAATTGGGAGATCAAAGTTGACAAACTTGGATTCATGCATGTACAGGAGGTATTGAGATGATAGACCCTGTATTGATCACAATTTTGCAGAAAAGATTGGAATCTATCGCTGAGGAGATGAGTATTGTGCTACAAAGGACAAGCTACTCCTCTAATATCAAAGAAAGAGCAGACTATTCATGTGCAATATTTGACAATGAGGCAAGACTAATTGCTCAGGCAGAAGCTATACCCGTACATCTGGGCTCTATGGGATTCATTGCCAGACCAATACTTGAGAAATATAGAAATATTTGGAAAGAAGGAGATGCTATAATTGTGAATTCTCCACGAGCTGAGTATGGAGGTACACATCTGCCTGATATAAGCCTTGTCTCTCCAGTTTTTATTGATGGGAAATTGAAATATATTGTTGCAAACAGAGCACATCATGCAGATGTTGGAGGAATGACTCCAGGGTCATTACCTGCCAATTCAACAGAGGTATATCAAGAGGGATTGCAGATACCTCCCGTTAGAATATATAATCAGGGAATTGAGAATACTGATATAATGGAATTGATACTTGAGAATGTACGCACTCCTGATGAACGAAGAGGTGATCTCAGAGCTCAATACTCATCTCTATCACTTGGTGTTAACAGATTGAAAGATCTGATATCCAATGAGACCTGGGATTTTGAAGTTTTGGGTGATGCACTGCTGGATTTCTCTGAAAAAGCTACTATGGAGATACTAAATTTATTACCAAATGGTGAGGCAACTTTCACTGACTTTCTAGATTCAGATGGGATATCTGATGAACCTGTTAAAATAATTTGTAGCGTCAAGATAAGCAATGGTAGTATATCCTTTGATTTTACCGGTTCTGCACCTCAACAGATTGGAAATGTGAATGCACCTATCTCCATTACCACTGCCGCTTGCTTCTATGTGGTTAGATTAATCACCGGTAGAGATGTGCCAACAAACGAGGGGTGTTTCAGAAGTGTGAAAGTGATAGCTCCCAAAGGGTTACTGGTCAATCCAGATGAGAATGCGGCAACTTCAAGTGCCAATACTGAGACCAGCTCTAGAATTGTTGATGTGGTTATGGGTGCTATTGGCAAGATTATTGACTTTCCAGCTGCCTCTCAGGGTACTATGAACAATGTACTGATTGGAGGTATGCATAATAACAAATTGTTCACTATCTATGAGACAATTGGAGGAGGTGCTGGTGCTTCTTCAAAGATGGCAGGAACGCATGCAATACATACACATATGACAAATACTCAGAATACTCCAATTGAGGCACTAGAGATGGCTTACCCCGTCAGGATCATTGAATATTCTATTAGAAAAGCTTCAGGTGGTAAAGGTAAATTTAACGGAGGAGATGGTATAATAAGAAGATATGAGCTACTTGAGGATGTAGTCATATCTTTACAGACTGAGAGAAGAAAAATACAGCCATGGGGAAAGAGCTCAGGAAGTGCTGGATTGTCAGGGATAAATCAGATAAGACGCGGTGATAAATTAATAAAACTAGATGGAAGAACAACTTTCAATGCATCAAAAGGAGATATTCTAGAGATATACACGCCTGGTGGTGGAGCATTTGGTAAATAAAAAATAGTAATGCAATAATTTATTTTCTCAATTAATGTATAAATTCGTTTTTTACACAATTATTAACAAAAATATATTTTTTTTAATAAGTGATTCAAAACAAATAAATCAGTATTATTAATTACAATATATTATATGAATGCTATCAGAAGATCTGCTCTATTATATGCACTGTCTTCTCTGATTATAGCATTATTTCTGTATTTCAAAGAGCTAGATGATGTTCAGTACATTTTTCTGATATTATCAAGTACAACTATTATTTATTCAAAGATTAAATTGCAGGATAAAACAGATCTTGGGCTCATGTTTATTTTCAGTATTTTAATCATCTCACAATGGGACCTGTTTTTTACAGGTACAATATTATTCTACATATTTATCTATTTGATTCATAAAGAATCCTATCAAATGGATGAGCTACAATCAATAATTCATAATAATATCTGGAATAATACTTCAGAGATACTTTTTGTAAAAGATAAAGAATTAAGATATAAAATAGTTAATCATGGTTGGAGAGATCTTTTTGGGTTGAGTGAAGATCAATACAATGGTAAGACTGATACCGACCTATTCCAACCTGAAATTGTAAATTCCATACAAACAACTGATAGAATTGCAATAAAACATGGTGAACATTCTTTTATTCATAGTGTTATTGATAAAGATAACAAGCAAAAGTATATGGTCGTATTGAAACAGGCAATTTTTGATAAGAAAGGTAATTTCATGGGATTATTTGGTATTGCAAGAGATATAACAGAGTTGGAAGAGATCAAGCAATATCTTATCAAGCAGAATTCGATACTTGAGAAAGCATTTGAATTCACCCAGAATGCAATTTTTATTAAAACTCCAGATAGTAGATATACCTATGTCAACAAGGCATATTGTGATATTCACAACAAGGCGTATGATGAGATAATTGGCAAATCAGATTTTGATCTGTTTGATGAAGAGACTGCTGAGATGTTCACAAAAGTAGATAAAGAACTGATTAAAAATGGTAAAAAAATAATACGACAGGTCACAATTAATTTCAATAATAAACAGTATACAACTATTACAACCAAAGATCTGCTTAAAGATAGTGATGGACAGATACTAGGAATAATTGGTGTATCACAGGATATCTCAGAAATCAAATCAATGGAGAGGCAGATAATGGAGGCTGAAAAATTGCATTCGATAGAGACCCTCGCAGGTGGTATTGCACATGATCTGAATAATATATTGACAGGTGTGCAGGGGTACTCCTCTATTCTGTTAATGGAGTTAGAACATCCTGAGTATACAGAATATCTGAATAATATTATCAACTCAACAAAATATGCCTCCAGATTGATCTCAAAACTATTAATCTACTCTCGTAAACAGAAAGATCAGATAGTCAATCTAAATATCAATTCATTGATACATGATACTTATGAGCTATTAAAACCAACAATTAAAAAAAATATCAGCATTCATTTTAATTTATTTTCCACGGGTATTATTTCAGGAGATCCTGCGCATATTGGCCAGGTTATAATGAATCTGATGCTCAATTCAGCAGAGGCGATAAAAGGCGATGGTGAGATTGTTCTTGAGACTGAGAATGTAGTCATTGATGATCTCAGACGCTTCCGGTTTATCTCTGAAATGGCTTCAATTGGAGAGTATGTAAAATTCAGGATAAATGATACTGGCATTGGAATTGCAGAGGATAAATTATCAATAATTTTTGAGCCATTCTACAGTGGTAAGGAACGTGCAGGTGCAAAATCAGGTACTGGATTGGGTCTATCAATTGTGTTGAATGTGGTAAAATCACATTCTGGCCTGTTGGATATTGTATCAGAGCTTGGAAAAGGCACATCTATCTGTATATACTTCCCTCTTGAGAAAAATATAAGCAAAACAAATGAGGAAAGTTTCAAAGAGATTTACACAGGAAAAGGCACAATTTTAATCGTAGATGATGAGAAAAATATACTGAAAATACTGACATCAATGCTTGAGAAATTGGGATATACTGTGATCTCTACCACCAATGGATATGATGCGGTTGAATTGTACAAAGATAATAAATCTACAATTAAAGGTGTGATTATAGATCTGTTAATGCCTGAGATTGATGGTTATCAAACACTGAATGAATTGTTAAGAATAAATCCGGATGTGAAAAGTATTCTCTGTTCTGGTTTTGGAAGGCAGGAGGGTATAGACAACCTGCTTGAACGGGGCTTCAAAGGATTTATCGCAAAGCCATTTGATATTGAAACTGTTTCCATAAGGATACATGAGTTATTTAATTAATTGCAGTTTGACAATTCATAAATTATCTATATTTGTTTTTCAGAAATCAAATAAACAGGTGGGGTGACTTTTTCGGCACAGAAAACAGATGGGTTAATTGTCTATATTTGTGATTTTATACAAAAAATATTAGTAATGTAACAAATGTTATTAACAATCTTGATATTCAATTGATGAGATATAGACCTGTAAGCATTTGGAAGATAAAAATGAAGTTCAATATAAATATTCAGGGAACTATCCAGGATTATGAATTATATGAATTAATCTCTGGATTTTTCAATCCAAATAATGCTTATACACGATTTGTCATAGGATTAGAAACTGTGAATTTCAAACAGACAATCAATAATCATCAAATTACACATGAATTGAGATTACTAAGTAACAATCCAAATTTCTCCAATCTTTTGAATCAGTACATAAGAACTGCTGATACACATGTATTGATCTGTGATCTATCAAGAGGTAAATGCTTGGATTTGATACATAAGTTACATTACAATATAGTATCGAATAACCCCGAAATTCCTATCATTCTAATTGGAGTATTGAAAAATAATAGGGAATTAGATCACAGAACTGTTTTTGATTTTGCTAAAGATCTTAATCTTCTAGACTACTTTGAAATTGATAGCAATGATTTTGGCATTCCATTTGAGCTACTGGGCTATATACTTCTTAGTAAAAAAATGGCTCTTGATGTAGATTGGAGTATTGAGGCAAATAATTTCACACTTTTCAAAGGTATTGTTGAAAATCTATTATA
>JAJRQD010000073.1 GCA_024280435.1 archaeon
AGAAGATGGTTTACTCCGATCATACAGCAAAACCAGGAATATTGATAAATCAAGAGAGATAATATATAATCTGGCAACTGAGAATATAAGAGTAGATAAGGAATACTGTTATCTCATCTCACATGCCAATATACCCGAAATTGCCAAAAAATATGAGAAAAGATTATTAGAGGAATATCCAAACATTAGTGGTTATATACTAGATATGGGGTCTATCTCCGTACATGCGGGTAGAGGATGTTTGATCATTCATATTTTCAAATTAGATTAGATTTCGATATATTGATAATACAATAAATGTGCATTTGTTCAAAGTATTGATGAATTTCATATTCTTGGATAACAGGTACTCGAATTTATTTTAAACGATATTTATTTAATAGGAATTGTAATGACTGAGTTAGAGAAAGAGGTTTATCTCACAAGGATTAATGGTCTGAGAACTTTAATTGGGAACACTCCATTGCTTGCAGTGCATTTTCAGTACAAAGGTGAGAATAGAGTGATCTATGCCAAATATGAAGCATTCAATATGACAGGTTCTATTAAGGATAGAATGGCATATCATATTATTCTGGAATCATACAAGTCTGGAGATCTGAAATCAGGAGACACTATTGTAGAGGTCACATCAGGAAACACAGGTATTGCATTCTGCGCGATTGGGAGAGCTCTGGGTCACCCTGTGATTATATTCATGCCAGATTGGATGAGTAAGGAGAGAATTAATATAATGAAATCACTTGGGGCAACTGTTCGTCTGGTATCAAAAGAAGAGGGAGGATTTATCGGAGCACTAAAGTTATCTGAAGAACTTGCTGCAAAAACTCCCAATACATTCCTTCCAAGGCAGTTTGAGAATAAATACAATGTAGAGGCACATTATCAGAATACAGGACCGGAGATATGGTTTCAGATGCAGCATTATGGGCATAAAATAGATGCATTTGTTGCGGGTGTTGGTACGGGAGGAACTGTGATGGGGATTGGTAATTTCCTCAGAGAGAAGGATAAGGATGTAAAGATATATCCATTGGAACCAGCTAACTCACCAACCATGTCCACAGGTCATAAAACAGGTGTACACAGAGTACAGGGAATATCAGATGAATTCATACCCGCAATTATAAAAGATGATATTAATAAGCTATCAGGGATTATTGCGGTTGATGATGGTGATTCAATTGTTATGGCACAGAAGCTAGCTAGTATGGGAATTGCAGTTGGAATATCCTCGGGTGCTAATTTTCTAGGTGCCTTGATGGTTCAGAACCAGCTTGGCAGGGATAGCAAAGTAGTTACGATATTCTCAGATGACAACAAGAAATATCTATCATCAGATCTATTGAAAGAAGAACCGGTGAAAGATGGGTTTCTATCCACAGATATTGATCTGACATATTTCAGAGCATACAAAAGAGTTTGTCAGACATGTTGTGATCCATTAGAATGTGTAACAGCAGATGTTGAACTAGAAATTCCTTATTGTCCAAAAGAATAGAGTTTATCATAAGATTATTCAGAAATTATGTATTCTAATACGAACTGAATAAATGATCTATCCACTACTCCATACAATTTGTATGACATTATATATTAAGAAGGTAAAAATAAATATTATAAACAGATAATAGGAATGGATTTTGTAGAGATGGATTTTAATTACTATTCATTGAGATTAAGTCAAAGAATAAATCAAAACTATTCTTGATATCTTTTACATCAATTCCACCCCTTGCAAGGATGCCAGAACCTGAAAATATAATATTAGTTAAAGTAGCCAAATTATAACTATCTATACCATCTCTTATCTCTCCATTTTGTATTGCATTCTCATATATATATTTGAATTCCTCTGCCATTCTAGACATGTGGTAAGCAACAATCCCCCGGTATTTATCATTTATATTTGCCAATTCTATTGCAGTATTACTCATTAAACAGGAGTGTACATTTTTATCATATGTTGTGATGTCCAGTATCGCATTCATTGCAGCTCTTAGATTTTTTATATTCTTACCATTTTTAATAAATCCAAGCATAGTTTCATTACCCATACCAGAGTATAACATTAAAGCTTGAAAATACAATTCATCTTTGCTAACAAATTCCTCATAAAAAGTTCTTTTCCCCATTTTCAACTCATTTATCAATTCATTCAATGATACATTGTGATAACCTCTTTCCCAGAATATTCGCATAGCTTGTTTTAATTTATCTTCACGATTATACTGTTTATGTCTACCCATAGATTTCATGTTGATATACACTGCAACATTTTAAAGTAGTATGATTGAAATATTTGATTTTTTGAAAATTTTTCGGATTTATTAGACTGATTGGTTTCATTTTTTAATCATTACTACTTTTATAAGCAGATTATAATAGACCATGTGGTCTAATAAAAATATTTTAATATTGTTATTTATTATCTACCTTAGCAAGAGATTAAGACTGAATGGTCTCAAATTAATTGCAAATCAATAGAAGGTATAGAAAATGAGTAAAATTAAATCTTTCAAAAATAAGGTGATAATAATTACTGGTGCATCATCAGGATTGGGCAAACAGTTAGCAATTGACTTCTCATCTAAAGAGGCAAAATTGGTTCTGGTATCAAGGACACTAAGTAAGTTAGTTGAGGTTGAAAAATTATTGAAGTTACCATCTGAATCAACGCTTATTATTCAAGCAGACATCACAGATAAAGCAGATATTAAGAAGATAGTTGAAAAAACAATGGAAAAATTTGCCAGAATTGATATTCTGATAAATAATGCAGGTATTGAGAAAATGGCAAGGTTTGAAGATCTATCAAGGGATGAGATTGAATTACTGATAAAGACTAATTATACAGGCCCGGTCATGCTAATGAATGAGATAATTCCAATAATGATGTCACAAGGAGGGGGGAATGTGGCAAATATCGGCTCAATGGTGACATTGATGCCAACTCCATTTCAAGAGGTATATTCTGGTGCTAAGTTGGCACTGAGAGGTACAACAAAATCACTCAATTTTGGATACAATAAGCATAATATTCATTTCTCAATTATTGA
>JAJRQD010000074.1 GCA_024280435.1 archaeon
CACAATAAATAACTTCATTGCAATCTTTCTGTATATCACAGTTCCAACAGGATTATTATTTTTCAGAAAATGGTACACATTGTTTGTAAGCACTATCTGGATATGGTTTGCTATTGAATGGAATGTGATCAATGATCATCTGGGTAATCTGGAATTTGAATTTTTACCAGCAGATGCACTAATTGGATTATTTGCATTACTATGGCCACTTATCATGTTTGGAAGACATGTACCATGGTATGATTGGGATATTAAGAAAGTCCATCTGAAATATGCCAATATTGGTGCACTTGCCTCCACAATTGTAGTTGTTCCTCTGGGAATTGCAATGAACTTCCTTAAATTCAATCTTGATACTATAAACAATCATGAAGGCTTTCCAAATGCAGTCACAATGGCAATTGTGATATTTCTTGGTATATTTGTAGTACAGGGATTGATGGAGGAAACATTGTTCAGAGGTATTATTTTCAAGCATATGTATCAACAATTGCAATTACAGGAACGAGATTACAATAATAAATACAGAACTCTATCCTATGCAACTATACTGAGTGCTGGAATTCTGATAATCTCGATTCCATTCTGGGGGATTTTCTTCAGAGGATTGGCAAATTTAATCCCATTAGAGATATTCTCAAGTATTGCAGATAGATTGGGAGATCTTGCAGATCCATTGGGTGAACATGAAGGAGAAGCAATTGCTATGTTTGTGGGTATGCCACTGTGGCCATTTTATCTTATTATAGGAATTACTTTCTCAGTAATTGGAATACTGCTGTATGAGAAATACAACAGTCCATTGATAACGGCTCTATGGGTACAGGGAATGATATTTGGTTTTGCACATTTTGAGGATTGGAGATATGTGATGTTCTCAGCATTTGCAGGTATTTTCTATGGATATACCTATTTCAAGACGAAAAATATAGCTGCATCTGCATTGGTTCATATGGGTGTGGATGCAGTCTGGGCACTATTTCTCTCGTACTAATTCTTTAATCTGAACTTGTCATTATTCTCAAATATCTCATGTAATGCATTCTCTGCATCATTATATTTGAATATAAAACCAGATGAGATAATCTTTTCAGGAGATAATTTCCTTCCTCTTGTCAACATATCTGCCCTCTCACCAAGAAGCAATTTTAATATAAATCCGGGTACAAAGGTCCATGTCCATCTACCAAGTAATTTCCCACCTATTTTTGCCAGTTTTTTCATCTCCATACTATCAGGTGATGCAAGATTATATACACCATCAATATCATTGTTTATTGCGAACATAATTGCACTGACAACATCGTGTATATGTATCCACGAATAGATCTGTTTTCCAGATCCAATCCACCCACCTATGAAGAATTTATGTGTTAAAAACATCTGCACAGCTGTTTTGCCAGTGTGGCTAAATACAACACCCAATCTGAATATAACAGATCTTGCTTTGCATGCATCAATTGGGCTTTCCCACTCAATACATAATTTTGCAAGAAAACTATCACCACTGCTATTTTCCTCTTTATAATCAATTGTTGCATCACCATATGGATAATAATCTGAACCCGATATACTGACGAGGAGTGGAGATTGACTATTGGAACTATTAATCAGTTTCACCATATTTTTTGTGGTCTCAACTCTTGAATCAATCAATCTTTTCTTCTGTTTATCACTCCATCTCCTGGCGAATATATTCTCTCCTGCAAGATTAATTATCACATCACAGTCAATTTTATCCATCCAATCTCCCTCAATTGTTGGATCTGCATGAATAGTTTCTACTCCATTGATAATTTTTCCACTTCTAGAAATAATTGTTACATGATGGTTGTGAGACAGTAATTCTGGAATCAAATAAGATCCTATTAGACCGGATCCTCCTGTAATCAGTACTTTCATCTAGTATTTATTACCGTATTGTGAATTTAAATTGATTGTCCAGATATTGTTTAAAAAATTGTTTTATGAAATTTATTTGAATTAACTATATATTGTAATATTATATTTTACTATCTCTGCGTGTATTCCTCACAATCAGTCACTAATGGATATTGTCCCTTTTTAATGACTAAACACAAAAATGATTTGCCTTTGTGTAGGCATCCCTCGCAGAGAGATTGTGAACTTGCATGAGCTGTGGGCCCGGTTATATCGTATGTTGTTAGTAATTCTATTACACTCATTTTGCTTACATCCTTGGTTTCAAACCAATGCGGATGGATGGCACGATCAAAAAAGATCGAATAGTTGTATATTACTAATGAGATACCTCTAAAGTAGTAGATATTTAAACTCGATAGTACGAATAAGAATACCTAATCTAAAAATTGATGCAATATATATAAATGTATCTGAAAAATGGAGACTCCAAGTTATGAGTATGTTACAATTTAATACAATCATTATTTTTTCAACATATAACTAGTTTTGGTTGAACTTATGTCTTATTTTTTTCGATTATCGAATAATATTTTACGAATATTCATAGATATTATTTCCTACTGTACTCAAAAAATTTGATTTACTGGGACAATATTTTTTTTATAGCAAACAAAATAATATATTCTGAATAAAAAATATAATTATTGATTGCTATAGATAATATATGAAAAATATTATGAATAAAAGATAGATTTTTATTGTATTTTTGTCAATATTCATTTCTTTCTTTTAGATCTACGTTTCTTCAATTCCCGGTAAACTTCTTCAGGTGATTTACTTCCAACTAGATTATTCAAAGAGGAAATTGATCTAGGACTTCTTTTCAACGAATCCCGATAATTACTCAAACCACCTGATCTACTAGTACTATGACTGATTGATTTTCTTGATTTGGGTTCTCTTGCCTTGTATTTATCCCTTGATACTTTATTTGGTTCAATAATCCTATTCTTGGCGAACCTTCTATCACTTGCATTCAAGACATTAGACTTACTCGAACGTGTTTTTATCCTCTCTTCCCATGATTTTCTTCTATCCTCATATGTTTTTCTGAAATTTTTTAACTCATCCAATCTTTTTTGATGTGAGGTTGTAACAGGTTTTCTTTTAGTGATAGTTCTTGTATTCTGAAAATCAAGTGATGGCATCTCATCTGGTGTATCACCTATTTTCTGATAGATCCGGTGTTTTGTCGAGATGATTTTTATATGTTTTCTCCAATCAACAAATAATGTTTCTGTCCTACCCAGTATTACCATACCATTCTCCCTTATAGATCTGAAAAAATTAGAGATAATTTTTTTCTGAGATTCTTTCTCGATATAGATCAATACATTTCGGCACAATATAAGATCAATCCCTGTGGGGTAAGAATCCTTCATCAGATCAATATTTGAGAATGAAACCATTTTTTTAATGTGTGGTTTAACTATGTATTCACCATGTTCATTCATGTTAAAATATGAATTTATCTCAAATGGATGCATCTCTGCAACATACTGATCACTGTAAGTGGCAAATCTTGCAATATTAATCAATTCATCCTTTATATCAGACGCAAATATACGTACATTCACAGAGGATGGAACCACATCAGAGGCAATCATTGCCAATGAGTAAGGTTCAGCACCAACTGCACAACCTGCACTCCATATTTTTATCTCAGATCGATTATTTACCCTGGCATTTTTTACCAGCGCAGGCAGTATCTCATCTCTTATAGTCTCAAAGGTATCTCTATTTCTGAAAAATCTTGTCACATTTATTGATAGCGATTCATGTAGTTCAGTAATCTCTTTCTTGGATTTATTCAGCACCTCAAGATATCCCTTGTATGAATTCAAATTTAATTTACTCATCCTTGCTTTGATTCTTCTCATCAGATATCTTTTCTTATAAGCATTTACCTCAATTCCAGCAGATTCTAACTTTTTAATTACTGCCCCCTCATTATTTGGGTCTATTATCTGCTTCAACTTAATCTTTGATGGTTGATGTGTATATTTTTTATCTGAAAATTTACGTTTCACAGATTTTTTTTGAGTATTAGAAGTAAATAGAGTTGCTCCTTTTGCTACCATTCTTCTATCTCTATCTTTTTTCTGTGACATATAACTATATTTAGTATTGATTATTCATAAATATGATTAGTTAACTCTAATAAATAGAACGTTATTTTTGAAATATTTAGTATGCAGTATCAAATATTAAGCAGTTTGAAATAGATAAATGATAGTGAGAAAAATGCACCAATCACAATCACAGTAAGTAGTTTTATATTTCGTGATACCTGGACGGCTTTTCTTTTGGAAATTCCTGCACTATCTGCCAGTTTAAACATACTGAACATAAATGAACAGCTCGCATTTATTGCAAGAACATTTATTGATAGTAACAATCCTGCAAGAATGGCATTATTATAATCCATAAGCGATAGATATAATCCAATATTGGCAGCTGGTGGTGCCAGAGAAGCTGCAATTGCCACTCCAACCATAGACAGACTCTGTCCCTTTGAGATTATCAAACCGGCTGCCAATCCAGATATTATTGCAAATATAATGTTGTTGATTGGATCTGCAAGTGCTGCTCTCTCAGTCATCTGATCTGTTACATCAAAACTATCAATATCCATAATTATACCAACAATATACCCTATGGTAATCGTCATTGTTATACCCACAAATTCTGCAATAACCCCCTTTTTGAACAGACCTCTCTCAGGTACAAGTACTCCAAGTGATGTGAGAGCCACTGGACCAAGTAATGGTGCCACAATCATAGAACCTATTATGATAACAATGCTATTGGAAAGTAGACCGAATGCTGCAAGTGCACCTGATAATATAACCAGGGCAATGTAACTACCGGATAATGTTGCAGTACCAACTATATTTGCAACTATCTCCTCAACATTAGCAGCAGCAGAGCTTGAAAGTGATGAGCCATCCTCTTTGGAAGAAATATACAGATCTAGTGGATAAATACCTATCTCTCCATGTATCTCACCTATACCTCTTGCCTTCAACTCATGCAACAAGCTATTCGTCTGACCTTCCCTGACCTTCATAATATACAATACTTTATCATCCATCAACTCCATTCGCGAGTAGGTTATGACATAATGTTCCAAGAGACCCTGAATTACCTCAATTTGTGATGTAGGTATCTCTATCCTCAATTCTTTCATTTTTATGATGTACTATAGAAGAATCAGTTTAAAAATATCTTGCAATTATATACTAATATCGGGATTATTAATTCATTTTTAGAGATAATAAACGAGAGCTCGATAATAAATTGCTATTTAAACCATAGTTTATGAATTATTAATCAATAATATAAAACAACCTAGTTATCTTATTATTCTTATAAAGATCAATGAATTTAATGAAATTATTCAAAACAGAAGAAGATGATATGAGTTTTGTGCTGCTAAGATGTGATGGATGTGGTTTCTCAATTCCAGTACATGATGCAGATCAAATGCATAAAATCAAAGTACAGAAAAATTCAGCCAGATTGAAGGGGGATGGTCCCTCGGTCAGTAAATTCTATTTTTCATTGAGAAGTTTTTATCACTTTGTAGAGCATATTAGTCAATGCAGGTCCTATGCAATCCTCAGAGAGACAGGAGATACAGAGGTACTATTACAACACGTCACATGGTTTGATAGTATAGTTGAGAAATTCCCAGAGGCATTTCTGTTCTATATACAAACTAAACGTGCAGATACGATATACTAGAAAAATACTGTAAAAGTAGTTCAGGTTTTTCATTTCAGTCTCAAGCAAGAATTTTCATCAGTTTGCCTTTATTTCTGGTTCTGTGCTCATCATCAAGATCATCATCAGACCAATCCAGAAGCCCATCAACATCAAAATCTTGGAGATTAATTGCTGATATTTTTGCTTTGATAGCTGAAATAATTGCAAACAGTGAATAAACTCCAATACTGGAGAATAAAATGAACAATACTATGCTGTTCATTCAATCACTATTGTTATACTAGAATATATGTTGATTCTAGTATTTAAACTATAAGAAATTTAAATATTTTTCGAATAATGTTTTGATAAAAATTGGTGATTATTATATTGCAATATAATATTTATATCATCAAATGATTACAAAAACTCTTTATATCATTTGGATGTTCCCCCTCCATACATAACTAGCGAAACAGCAGTTTTACACTCTCAATCCATACCTTGCCACTTTTTAAAAAATAGAACTAATCATAATGTGTAGTGAAATTGGATTGATTTATCAAGAATGACATCATACCTTTGTGTAATTGTTACTTCTAATGCTTCCATTGGTATCTTAAAATATTCATATCGGTAGTAATAATTAAAAATACTCTAATACCTAAAATTTCAGATAAATTTATGCATAATATAAAACAGGCAGTTATCCTTGCAGGTGGTAAAGGAACTAGATTAAGGCCCTATACAACAATATTACCTAAGCCTTTAATGCCTATTGGTGAGTACCCTATTCTCGAAATATTAATTAAAAAACTAAAAAATAATGGTATTCAAAATATTATTATTGCAACAGGATATCTTTCTCATTTAATAAAAGCATATTTTGCTAATGGTGAAAAACTAGGTGTTAACATAAGGTATTCACATGAGGATAAACCAATGGGAACTGCAGGTCCACTGAAATTAATCAAAAATCTAGATGATCAATTTCTTGTCATGAATGGTGATCTTCTAACAGATTTATCTTTTTCTGAATTCTCCAAATATCATTTGGAAAATGATAGTGAACTCACTATATGTATGTATAAAAAGATTGTAAAAATAGATTTAGGTGTATTGAAACTATCAGAGGATAGTAGAATAATAGATTACATTGAGAAACCCAAGTATAATTTTGATGTAAGTATGGGAATATATGCAATGAATAAAACTGTGATTGATAAAATTCCAAATAATACATATTATGATCTTCCAGATCTCGTATTAAAGATGATAAATGAAAATTCAAGTTTGAAGGGATATAATTTTGATGGAATATGGTTAGATGTTGGTAGACCAACAGATTATAATCAAGCTTTGGAATTATTTGATAGTGAGGATAAAGAAAAGTTTCTAAATTAGTTTCCATATTATTTTACATACAATCTATCTTATGATACACTACTAAAGTTTTGTAAAGAATAGTTTAATCAAAATTCAATTATAATCTTAAATTTGATTGAAAATTGGTATATTGCAGATTGTTAAATAGCTGAGCATAAAAGATATACACACAAGTAATTTTTGTAATTAAATGCTTTTGTAAATTTTGATCAACAATAGTATATTATATTCCAAAAGGGTATTTTATTACATCATATAGATCAGTTCTTGAACAGGAATTTATAGAGATTAGAGGAGATTCAAAAAAATTGGATCTTAATAGTGATTTCAGTGATGGTGCGAATAAAGTGGTACTGAGCCCTGTAATACATCAAAAATATGTTCATGCTACAAATCCACCTGTAATAATTGAATAGACAAAATATAAATATCATTTCTACAAAAAAATCATATTTGCGTTTAGTACGTCCTATCCGCAATAAATTAATTCCAGTTTAATTGACTCTGCATGCATCGTAATGTTAGTTCACGACAAATTTGTATTGTTCAAGTTAATAGTAATTTTTTTTTATCCTGTTTCATAAAATCAACCACCTTTTGCATTTTTTTTAATTTTCCAATATTATTAATGCCCTATCTTTTTTAACAATTTAAAATTTTCTGTGAAATTAGTTAATATTCCTCTCAAATAGTTTTCACTATGTTTTAACATCGCAAATAATATTCGGGATAAATTAAAATCATCAACTGGTTGAGAGATGCCAAACTATCCAAAATAAGTCTGTGATAATTTAATCTATGTATAGAACATAAATCCGTTAATTCATGGATTTCTTTATTATCATCTTCTAATTCTGTGAATTGATGAACATCACTCCCAGACCACTGTATTTTGACAAAGAACTACCGGTATTTGTTGGAAGAGAGGATGATCTGGTTAAATTCAATATTAATTGGCAAGAGCAGGGTGAGGAACACAGTATTATCAAAATTGCAAATATGCCTGGAATTGGAAAAACAGAGGTGATCAAACAATTCTATCGCACTTATGGGATGAGAGAGAGAGCGTTGATGATCTATATCAATTGTAAGGATATCAGTGCTGCTGTGAATAGAATAAACTCACCACAGGATGCATACAAGCTTACTGAGATAATGGATGATATTTTTATGTATCAATTGAGATGGTATTATGACCAACAAGATAAGGAATTACCAGTTGAATTAATCAAATATATTGACAATAAGAAGAAATTATCTCTTCCTTTTTTCACATTCTTTTCAATTCTTTTTAAATCAGAATATTTTCATAAAACAAAGAAATTATTCTTCTTCGATGAGATACAGACACTTTATGGAAAAGGGATCAAGTCTATTTTAAATGAGAGAGAAATAATAAATGCAGAGAGATGGATCACAGACCATCCAGATGAAGTACCAGATAGAAATAATTGTGCATTAGGAATGATTGAGACAGTGAAAATGTATCAACAGGGTGCATTCAGAGAGATGAGTTATCTTATGAGTACACTGATCTCACCCTATAATCTGATATTTGTATCTGGAACTCAGTACAGACTGTTGAACTCACTAGGTGATCTTGGGTCTCCTGTTCAGAGAAGAGTGACCACTTATGATCTATCAAGATTGACACGTGTCGAATCAAGACTATGGATTGACAGGGTTATTCCAGATCTAGATACAGAGCTATGGAACAGTATCTGTGAGACTGTGATTCAACTATCCGGTGGAATTCCAGGTATATTACAGGTATATATTGATGAATTAAAAGATAATATAGATCAGTACACTGATGCTTTCTCAGAGGATTACAAAGCAGCAGAGATGTATCTGATAAAAGCAGCCAATTCAGTTCTAGATCAGCAGTATATGATGTTCAGAATTAATCAGTTACTTGATGATTTTGGAGATAGAATGAAGAGATTA
>JAJRQD010000075.1 GCA_024280435.1 archaeon
AATGGATTTTATACAGCTTGCAGATTTTCTGTACATACTCAATGAATTAGACCTGATAACAAATAATGAATTCCATAAATTACTACGCATACTTCGTGAAATGAGAAATATTACCAAAAATAAACATAAAAAATTATTGAAAAAAATATAAAATCTCAAAATATCGATATACAAGGGGCATACCAACAATACTGAAATTGGTACTATTCGATACCAGACTAGATGATCATCTAGTGTTTATTTTTGATGATTTTGGAGCCCATATCATCATTTCAACAAACGAAGAAAGCATAAATAGATCCCAAAATAACTCAAGCTATGGTGAAAAAACAGCATATTTCACCAAAATAAGAAATAACTCCTCCAGCATTGAAAACAGTAGATTGGGGTTATAGTGATAGATAGACTATGGACCATCATAATTCAGAAAATATCAGTGAACTGCATCTTTCATTATCAGAAAAAATAAAAATTTACAGATTGTCAGAAAATATTATATATGACGAATGATATATTATAAATATGGCCATACAATTGAAAATAGGTAGTAAAGGTGAACTTTTTCTTCCCAAAAAACTGAGGAAAGAAATGAAACTACATCCTGGAGATTTGATATTGATAGAACGAAATGAGAATATCATGACCATCAGGAAAACTGAGGATTTTGCAGAATTATTTCTAGACCCACCTTTGACCGGGAAGCAGACACCCAAAGAGATTGAGGATGAAATAAATAAAATGCAAAAAAAACAGATAGAAAGCTCTATTAAGGAGAATTAGTACATTGTTCCTATTTGATACCACATACATTTTACCTGCATTCCTAATTGATGTATCAATAGAGAATATACAACAAGATATGATGAGAGTTCTAGCTTCAGAAAATATAGGCAGAAAATTATCCAATGTAAGTCTGATTGAAGCAAAATGGAAGGCAATCTCAACCTATAACAAAAATAAAAACACTAATTTTCTTAATAGAGCCAATATCACAATGCATAGTTTGAACTATAATCAATATTTCGAGATAATTGATTCATGGAAATCCACAAGAATTCTAGATCTGGCAGATAAAGTATTAATTGCAGGCCATAAAGACTATATGGATTGCCTATTGCTTGCAACCGCAAAATATCACAATCTAGTATTTATAACAGAGGATAGGGAATTTGAAGAATTAATTGAGAAACTAGATTGGGAGATCAAAATACTTAACTGGAAGACATTCATCAGGAATTATTTTGAGTAAAATACCAAGTAGATCCTTAATCTCTAAAGTAACAATATTTTAATATTTCAGAGAAGTATAATCCAATCATTTCAAAATGAAATGTACAGTATAATCAAGAAAATAGAATATACTACCGAATTTATCACTGTAATAATTATCCAAAAATAGAAAAATAATCACAATAATTGACAGTACAACAACCATTAATCCAAAACTAAGAAATTAATCATACACCACACCTAGCAATAATTATTAACATAATATCCAGACCCAATAGCCGATATTAGATCAAACAGAATGAAATGCTTTATTTAATTATTCAAGTAAATATTACAACCAACACAGAAAAAATTAATTTATTAATAAACGAATTTTGTATCAATAACTTGCAATGGATGGATCTACCTTATCTGCCCATGCATTTATACCACCCTGCAAATTCTTCAAATTGACAAATCCCAGTTTCTTCAATGTATACAGTGCACGGGCGGATCTAACACCGGATTTACACTGTAAAATAATCAACTTATTTTTTGGAGTATCACCAATCAACTCTGCAATCTGGTTCTGAGGCATCAATACAGACCCCTCTATCATACTGATCTCCTGTTCATGTGGTTCCCTCACATCTATCAACAGATGATCGATTCCAGTATTTCGCAACTCATCCAGCTGTTTTACCGATATTGTCTCATTGAATTGTAATCCAGAACCATCGGGCAATACCCCACAGAATTCATTATAATCAATCAATGCAGTCACCTCAGGATGATCAGAACAGATAAGACAATCTGGATTTTTCCTCAACTTCAATTCTCTGAAACGCATATCAAGTGCATCCAACAACAGTAACCTACCAATCAGAGGCTCTCCCTGACCAATAATCAATTTAATTATCTCATTTGCCTGTATAGTTCCAATCATACCGGGAAGTACCCCAATCACCCCACCCTCTGCACATGATGGAACAAGTCCAGGTGGTGGGGGTTCTGAATACAAACAACGATAACAAGGACCTTTATCTGCATAAAATACAGATACCTGCCCCTCGAATCGATAGATAGATCCATACACATTGGGTTTATTGAGCAATACACAGGCATCATTCACCAGATATCTTGTCTGATAATTATCAGTACCATCACAGATGATATCATATTCCTTTATTATATCAAGTGCATTGGAAGAATCTAACACTGTCTCATGTAATACCACATTTATCTCAGGATTTATACCCTCAAGAGTACTTTTTGCAGATTGCAGCTTGGATATACCAACATTATTGGAATTGTGAATAATCTGACGTTGTAGATTGGAATAATCAACCACATCAAAATCAACCAAACCCATTGTGCCAACTCCAGCCGCTGCAAGGTACATGGCAATAGGACTACCAAGTCCCCCCGTACCAACCAACAGTACTCTTGCCTGCTTCAACTTCCTCTGACCAGACATTCCAACCTCAGGCATTATCAAATGTCTTGAATAACGCTCAATCTCATGTTTGCTCAATTCAGGTCCCTCAAGCACACCACCTGCAATAGATGGAATGATTGAGATCATATCACCATTGGTAGTCTCACTATCCAATCCCAGTTCAAGATATCGAACATCCTCATCATTCAGATACACATTGACAAATGACCTTATCATATCACCATCATACAAATGTGGTCTCAACTTTGGATATAGCTCTATAAGCTTGGAAAGTGCTGAATTAATAGTGGCAGCATCTACCTCTATCCGTTTGTTATTCTCTGTATACGCTCGCAAGGGAGTGGGAATCTCTATTTTTATCATTTATTATCTTCTCCTGTTATTTTTTCCTGGACAAATTTCTCAGTATCAATATCTAATCGCCAGGAAGTGATCAGATCTGCAACTCCATCCCGAACAGACAGAACAATATATGATAAATTTGGCCATGCAAATTTCAAATCTGTCTCTGAAGGTCGGGAAGGATGATTTGGATGTGAGTGATATATTCCAATCATCTCCAAATCTGTATTCTCCAACTCTCGATCCACTGAAATCAACTCCAATGGATCAATATTGTATCGTGTATTCCTAGAACCCTCATTGGTATTTCTCATCCTACGGACCTCAGTAACAACAGGGACCCCATTTTTATATCTACCAATCAACAGACCACAGCATTCTTCTGGAAATGCATGCTCTCCATGTGCGCGGATCTCTGATTCCAATTTTCTATCCAATTCCATCTAATCCCTCCACAGGTTCTCACTCATATAACGATCACCTTTATCTGGAAAAATCATCACCACAAC
The DNA here is from genome assembly GCA_024280435.1 of archaeon. Taxonomy (GTDB): domain Archaea; phylum Asgardarchaeota; class Heimdallarchaeia; order Heimdallarchaeales; family Kariarchaeaceae; genus JAJRQD01. The sequence goes on from JAJRQD010000075.1 coordinate 3,520, forward strand.
TCCCGTATGAATTGTATTTGCCAATTTCCTAGTTGCCTCCAGAACAGCACCCGAAGATATACCCACAAGCAAACCACATTCTCTTGCCAATATTCGGGTGGATGCATAGGCATCCTCAGTACTGACAGTGATATTACTACTAGCGATCTCCTTATCATATATTGCGGGAACAATAGCTGTATCCATGTGTTTCACACCCTCAAGTCCATGAAAAGGAGTGTCCGGTTGCACAGATACCGTGGTGATGTGATCTAATTCATCCTCAAGCCTTCTTGCAGTACCAATGAAAGTACCAGAAGTACCGAGACATGCAACAAAATGAGTTATTTGACACTCTGTCTGCTGCAATATCTCAACAGCAGTGGTATGATAATGTGCCATCCAGTTCATATTGTTGGAATACTGATCTGTATAGAAATACCTGTCAGGATACTGTTGATTCAATTGCTGTGCCAGCAATATTGCACCATCAGTACCCTCTAGTGGATCAGTAAAGTGTAATATCGCACCATATGCCTTCAGAATTGATATTCGCTCCTTTGATGCATTCTCAGGAATACATATCTCTACCCTCAGACCAAGTGAAGAGGCAATCATTGCCAATGCAATACCCGTATTACCAGATGTTGCCTCGAGAATTATCTTGTCAGAGTTCAATTCTCCAGTCAGTAAGCCATACAGGATCATATTCAATGCAGCACGATCCTTGACAGATCCCCCCGGATTCATCCACTCTGCCTTGGCATAGACCTCAAGATGAGAGAACTCGGGTAAATTAATCCGTATCAGAGGCGTATTACCAATCTGTTGCAACAAATCAGGCAAATCCGACAACAGTTCTTTGAACTCAATACTCTTGACAATTGTATTATTCATCAATACTTCGTAATGCCGAATAACAATTATAAGTACTAGGAAAGTCCAATTTATACCATTATATTATGTATATTTCAATGAAAACAGACCTACAATCCCCGAATAGTTCATCTCATCAATAATTGATTGGAAGAATAGCTATATATTTTACAGCGATTAGACAATTGGAATTTACGAATAATGAATATTAGGAAATAAAAGTTACTTTAAAATGCAATTTATCAGATAAATTAGATAATATGAATTACAATTATATAATTTATGTACAACAGTTCAACCAGGTACACGTATCAGATCCCACACATCTACTCAAAAGTGATATAGTTGTAAAATTCAGAATAATAAGCGTAGTAGAGTATATTACTCCAATATCACAATATTTTCTATTTACAACAATATAGAGTATACCACAATAAATACGAATATAAAAGAATTAAGTTTCATAAAACAATATACCTTAAACAAAAAAAAATGGGAGGAGAAATATAACTGGAAAAATAATATTAATTTATACCCAAACCCACAATATCAGTCTAAAAGGTAGTAACAATGAATAATACACATGATTTTTTTGTTGAGAGATCCCAATAATTTTGGATTAGACACAACCAATTTGACAGCCTTACTTCAATTTCAACATCTTACTGACCATATCCAGATGTTCTAACTTTTTCCTTAATAATGGTATTCTGTTCTGATTCTCCTCCATTGCAGAGTTGAGACTATCAATAATTGTTGAAAGTATATCATCCAGTGAAAAATATTTGAACAACTCCACCATCTCAATCACCTGAAGATGCCGATAAATAGTATGATCAATCACATAACTTGATAGACTTGGTGATAGATGATCATATTCCAGACGAATTATATCAAGATCATTCTTCAACCTTCGAATATAAAATCTGCTTGATGACCTATGAGTGGAGAATTGTTCACCAAACTCCCTGATCTTCTTCAACTCCCCCCGTGTAAGAGGCGGTAGAAATTTATCAGTCACGGAAATATTTGCAGGTGTCGGGGCAGGGTCATCTTTGGATCCATGCTGCAACACATAGGTCTGCACATCCATCTCACCCAGCAATAAAAAATTACCCTTCAGTGTATTCTCCATCCGATTGTATTGTTTGCGGTTCTCATGTGCTTCCCACCAACCAGACACCAATTTCTCATCAAAATATTTCAGTGTGGATTTCAAATTTTTTAATACCTCTGAGAATATCACTGTGCTTTGTTCAGCAACACCCTCTTCGATCACATTAACAGACTTACCAATCTCCCTCAGACCTCGTCTCAATCGGTCAATCTCATCGGTTAATTCTAATCGATCATGTATAAGTTCCTGGATTTTCTCAGCAGGATTATCTGCTGAATCTTCGAATTCTGGACTTCTATCACTCATTATCACTACCTATTACCAATTACCATTTATTATCCTTTGTAACTAATATCATCACTTATGCACAAAAATCGTTAATATATAACGAATTTGCATTGGATGAATTAATTGGAAACAGAAAGTATTAAGGACAATACAGCCGAATAAAAAAATCAATCCATTCAAATTCAATAATTATTATCGATGGAAATAATTTCATCAAAATTTTGCCAGTATAGAGTATAGTATGATTTCATAAAAACAGAATGAGCTTGCCCCATTTTTTCTACCTGAGAAAAAGGTGTTTCTCAGCAGTACAACCAAACTTCCCCAATCATCCGAGTTTAATGATCAAGCCAGAATATCTGAACAGAATTGATTTTTATGTGAGACAAATAGATCAGGTAGAAAAAATATGATAAATATTTTAGAGAATGATGATTATTGGAAGCAAAAAATGAATCATCAAAACAGTCTATAGATCATTTTTTCTGGGAAAATGTACGGTGAATTTATTGCAGATAACCCCCATATTTACGTTTTATAAATATTAATGATTCATCTAATTAAAAGATGAAATAATACAATTCATAAATAAAATTTATGAGTAATTGTTTATATAATTCCACTTTAATTAAATATCATCCATATTAAAATAGCAATAGTTTAGTTTTACATATACCGAATTATTTCAGTAGTTATCAAATTACTTTGCAAAAGTAAATATAAAAGTAAAATAATAAATGATTTAATGAAAT
>JAJRQD010000076.1 GCA_024280435.1 archaeon
CACCCGAAATCCGAAAATTATCTAACTTTCTAAAACTCAAAGATTTTCTCAAATAGTGTACCCCCTAACTAGTAATAAATATTGCATTTTGAAGCTATGTACCCATAAATCAATTTTCTAACTTGGAAATACAAGAAATTACTAAAATATCACTGATTTGGGTGTGATTATCCAAGTTGCTTTACGATTACCCAGTGACCATCTAATTAGTGTATAGAATACAATACCTGTGTCAAATATAGTTACAATAGGAGTAATCAAAAATATCTTCAAATGTTCTAATATTCTTTTTGATCTATTCATTTCAATTGATTTGATATTGTGATATAGTCCTATTTGGATGGTTAATAGCCATAATATAGCACCGAGCATTGTTAGGTTCATTAACCAATCTGGCACCATATTGGCTTGGTATTTGTCTATATTGACTTGATATGTTGATACAATTTGTAATAGATCATTACTATTCAATCCCGATAGGATTGAGAATAGAATGGTATACAGTAATATTCCAACAGTAATTGTCGCAGGTAAGAATCCCATGGCATACAGATACATTTTTCCTTTTACCCTTGATTGAAATACTCTTTTATCTTTACTACTTATTTTTTGATAGCTATCCCAGTCTGGAACTGAATAAAGAGCCTGAAGAGAACCTCTTATCCACCTTATTCTCTGAGATAATGATGCCAATAGCGTTAGTGCAGGCTGTTCATATAATTCTGCACCATGCCATCCAAATACGTCTTTTCCAAGTATGAATGTTGCTTTTATCCCAAAGAACAGATCCTCTGCAACTATTGGATATCCATCTATATCCTTATAGTCCCATCCAATTTTGTACTCAATATCTGCTCTGATAACGAGATTTGATCCATGTAAGTGATATGGATATGAAGATCTGGTATTGGCTAAACATTCATAACAATTCCAAGGTCTCAATGCTTCCATCTGTCTGCTAAAAATACTAGATTTGAAATAGTTCACAGGATATGTTATTGGGCCCTGTAAAATTAATTTATTCGGTTGAATAAGTGTCATATATATCAGTGTGATAAGATTTTTACTTGTAATTGTGGATTCAGCATCAAAATGTATAATATAGCAATTTTCTAATTTTTTCATCTCTTTATTTCTTTTGTTTATCATGTATTGAAGTGCTCTTGCTTTAAGTTTTGCATTATTTTTTGTATAATAATTTTTTGGAACAATGATTGTTTTAATTGGAAATGATATTTTTTTTTTCTGGAAAAATTCTCTATCTGAATTGACTTCAGTCAATATCTCAAATTGAAGTATTTCCTTGATCTCTGTGGATAAACTATTATAATATGAATCAATTTTACTCAATCCATTGTGTATTGTATCACATTCATCACCTCTAGTGGTAATCTGAATGATGAATATCGGCTTGAATTTAATTTTTGAAAGTAATTTAACTAGCTTATTCTCAGAATGTTCAATAGAATATTGTTTAATCCCACGAAAATACATTGGGTACAAATATAATATATATGATAGGCTGATGATTCCAAAAAAGGAAAACATTACTAGAGAGATGGTGTCTATCATATCATTCCCCTATATTCAATCGATATAAACGCTTAGTTCTATTATTCTTATTGTCAACCTGTATTCTCAAACCTAGCTTTTTGATTGTATCATGGGAATTCATTGGAATTATAAGCTCACTTTTAGAATTGTTGTATTGTAAGTATTTTAAACTATCTATCCAAGCAATTAATCCAATCAAATCTTCCTCTACATCGATGTCAATCAATTCTGGTAGAATATAACCTGTTAAGCCATTTGAATTGGCTAATCTGGCCAAACTGGTCAACTCTACATTATCAAATACATATTCAAAATTATCAAGTTTGAACCTGTTATTGATACCTATGAGATATATTCCTCCTGCAGGGCTGGGACCAATAACCAAATCATAAGTGTCAAGTTTATCAAATGAATGATTTATCATTGTGGGCTGAATATGTGGACTATCTGCACCAAGTATCACTAATTTACTGATATTCTGTTCAAAACACCATATTATGGCATCTTTCATTCTCTCCCCAAAGGTACCTTCTGACTGTATATGCACAAAATCATATATTTTTGAATTATTATTCTCATTGATAAATTCAATCTTATTTTTATGGATATATTTTTTTTTACTTGCAATTCCTGCCACACTAAATATCAAATAATTTGCATCTGATAAGATTGAAGACTTAATGGTATCTAACAGGAATGACTGATGTAAATTCATTGTATCATCCATGGATAAAATACTGGATTGAAGCCTTGTTTTTACATAACCTGATTTTGGTAATTTGGTGAATATTAAGATTGCAGATTTCTTCTTCTTTATTGTGGTGTCATCTGCTGGCATTTGATAATATCATCTATTTCCTCTTTTGATTTAAACATCTTGGTAAAAACTTTATTTTTTACTCGCAAGTGAAATATCTTAAATTGTTAGATTCTTATTGAAAATATCTGATGTTAGAAGATAAAATTGCAATAATAATTCCTGCACTGAATGAGGAACTTTCAATTGTAAATACTATCAGAGCAATTCCATTTGGCAATGCAATTGTGGTTGTAGTTGATAATGGATCCACTGATAACACGCATAAATTGGCAAAAAAAGAAGGAGTTGTGGTTATCAAAGAGAATCGAAAGGGCTATGGTCATGCATGCCTTGCAGGTATTAATTATTTGAGGTCTCTTAATGATAGACCTGAATTAGTATTTTTTCTTGATGCAGATGGGGCTGATGACCCGCAGTCAATGGAATTACTGCTTGATATGATGAAATCAGATGAACGATTGGACATGGTATTGGGCTCAAGATTGGATAGGATGGAAAAAGGTGCCATGTCAAAACATGCAGTACTTGCAAACAGGGTATTTACCAAATTGATAAACCTGATTTACAAGGTAAAATTGACTGATATGGGGCCTTTACGGGTATTAAAATTCAATCGCCTGTTAGAAATTGGTATGGAGGATACTGGCTATGGGTGGACTTCAGAGATGATTGTAAAAGCAATTAGAAAGGGCTTTAAAATAAGAGAAGTATCAGTAATATATAGAGCTAGATTAGGGTCTTCAAAAATCTCTGGATCATTGATAATATCCTTACGTGCGGCTTTGTGGATCACAGTACACATATTAAGACATAGCTGGGGGAAGAATACAGGTGAATAACAATACTACAATCAAATTATCAATCACAATTATCCCATTCATAATTTTTGTGATGGTCAGCAATTTGAACAGATCATCAGTACTGTTCATTCCAATGTATATCTTCTCTGCAATTTTCTATTCTCTATTTATTGTTGTCTCTGAGAAAAATAAACTCAAACTGAATAAGAATATATTCTGGTTATTCACTATTGCAATTCGAATATTTGTAATGTTTTTCCCCATTGGGCTTTCAGATGATGTCTATCGCTACATGTGGGATGGCTACGTACAACATCTTGGATTTAATCCTTATCTCTATGCACCAAATAGCAACTATCTATCAATATATCGTACAACCTGGTGGCAGTTGATTAATAATAACTCTGTTCCAACGCCATACCCTCCCTTCTCGCAGTTATTATTCTATTTATTCTATATACCATATTTCAATATAAATCAAAATATTATAATTTTCAGAGTAATAATACTTATCATGGATTTAGTTGCAATTAAATTGATAGGTAAAATACTTGAACTTCTTGAAAAACCAGCTAGACAAGTACAGTACTATGCATTTTCACCACTGGTCCTGATTGAGCTGGTGGGCAATGCGCACAATGATGTGATTGCAATTGTGTTGATGTTGTTGTCAATAATATTCCATATTAAAGGTGTTAAAACAAATAATACACATCATGAGTACATTAGATCTTCTTTTTTTATCGCATTGGCTATATTGACAAAAACTTTTCCAATTGTGATACTGGCATTTTTAATATATAAATGGAGATTTAAAGAATTCTTAGCTTTTATTACAACATTTTCACTACTAACTATGGTCTATTATCTTCCAGGAATTAATCCCCTCTTCCCTCCTGGGCAGAGAATATTCGTTCAATACTTTATTTTTAATAACAGTATGTTCAAAATATTAGATATAATTGCTTTTGCTGTTGGAATTAATGTACGTTTGATCTATGTGACAATAATGTTTTTCATTGTAATTGCTTTATCAGTAACATATCATCTCAAACTCAATAATGATTATATTCATGATGGGAATTTGATTGTTGATTACTCTACAATAATTTTTTTGAGTGCATTGTTGCTTGGGCCAGATGTTCAACCTTGGTATATCTTATGGGTATTACCTCTTGCTACTGTTAAATTAGATCGTACTGTTATTGTTTACTCAATTACAGTTGTTTTATCTTATTTTATTTATATAAAATATGATTCCACCGGTATTTGGCAGGAAAATACATCTATTCTTGTTTTAGAATATATGCCTATATATCTTATGCTGATTTACACCATTTTGAGATTTGTTCAGTTTCAGACAAGCAAAAGCTGAAATATATCGGGGATAACATAAACCTACAGGTAATTTTATGGATAATCCAAGACAACAAAAAAATGTGTACTCAGTGCCTTTTCTATCTGATCAGCATGGTGAATTTGTATTGTGGTTTTTCACAGGTAGCAAGTGTAATCTATCATGCACTCATTGCTATGTTGATTCAGGTCCTGACGCAGATCGACATCCTCAACTAACCCTAAAAACATTCAATACCCAACTTCAATCTGCTGTCTCAAAAAAATATAGGAGGTTAGATATTTATTTCACTGGTGGAGAGCCATTTATCAATGAAAATTTACTTGATATGTTTGAATTATCTCTCAAATATGGTGATGTTACAGTTCTCACAAATGCAACACGGATATCAAAGACAGTATCTGAAAAGTTAAGAGTATTGGAGGATGCAAGTACTTTTTCATTGAATTTCCGTGTTTCTCTTGAGGGATCCAATAGTGGCACAAATGATAAAATCCGTGGAAAAGGTGCTTTTGATCGTGCAGAGAAGGGAATAAAAAATCTGATACAACAAGGCTTCAATCCTATTGTTACTTCTATGAGATCATGGCCATTATTAGATTCATATAAAATGGAGACACAATTTGTTACTCTGCTCACCTCATATGGTATACCAGAAGATAAACAGCGACTAAAGATACTTCCACCTCTGAGAATTGGAAGGGAGACTGATAGAGATAGACCTTATCAATCATCAGAGTTGTTCACTGAGGAGTGTTTTGATGATTATGATTACAATAATCTACAATGTTCTAAATGCAGAATTGTTACTGAGAGAGGTGTATGGGTCTGTCCAATTCTTGTGAATGATGATGATGCAAAAATGTCTGAAGATCTATCTGATAGTATGTATGCATATGATATGAAACAGATGGCTTGTTGGACATGTAGAATGGAAGGTATGAGCTGTACCAATGATTAGACCAATGCTTTTTTTATGATCTCCTTTACAAGTGATATTTTCTTTGCAAAAAGATCAAACACTTCCTCTGCTGAAACTGATTTTTGTAACCCTGCTCCATAATTGGTAATTATTACCATTGTTGCATAGGGTATTTTCAATTCTTTTGCTAGAAATATCTCTGGTGATGAGGTCATTCCAACAAAATCGCCTCCTAGTATCCTATATGCTTTAATCTCAGCTGGTGTTTCAAAGCGAGGTCCATTTGAAACCACCAGTGTTCCACCATCATATATTTGTAAATTTAATTTATTAGCCGCAGATAACAATCTATTTCTGATCTCATAGTGAAATATCTCAGAAACATCTGTATGGACAACTCCAGTTGGCTCTTTATTATCTATATTTATACTGAAGTCATCAAAATAGGTATAATCTCTTCCATGAGTAAAATCAAGTATATTATCCGGAACTGCAAACATACCCGGTGAGAACCCTAGGTGTGTACTACCAACTGCATTTGTTGCGATGATATATTCAACTTCAAGTTTGTAAGAGGCATATATATTTGCTCGATAGTTGATTTGGCTCGGAGCTACTGAATGTTTTGATCCATGTCTTGGAATGAAACAAATCTCCTTACCATTTATATAACCAATCTCATAATTAACATCACCAAACGGCGTTTCTATTTTTTTAATCTCTGCATTATCTACAAAATCATAGAATCCTGAGCCACCAATAATACCAATCATATTTTTCATATATTTTGTTATCCAATAAGTGTTTGTTAACCTGTAAATAGGAATTATTCGTTTAATTGTGAAATTTTCTCTCAAATAATGAAAGATTTAGAAAGCAACAATATTGTAAACAGATGTGGAATATGCAATAATTGCGAAATATATTTTAAGTTTTCATGATAATTCTCCAATGGTTATTGAGAATGGTACTGTACTGATAGATGGAACTGATATTGTAGGTGTTGGTAAAGACCTTAATATTGATGATGCCGAGGTTATTAATTTTGGTAATCATATTTTAATGCCAGGGTTAATAAATACACATACCCATGCTGCAATGACTCTATTCAGAGGATATGCTGATGATATACCTCTGGATTCATGGTTGAATGATCATATATGGCCAATGGAGAGTAAATTATCATCTGAAGATGTGATGAATGGTGCTAAAGTTGCTGCAATTGAAGCACTGTTATCTGGTACTACAACTATAAATTCCATGTATTGGCATCCAGATGCCGAGGCAAGAGCTTTTAGTGAGATTGGTATTCGTGGTATGATTGGAGCTCCAATAATTTCAGGTATTAATACAGTAAAAACATTTGAACATATATTTTCAGATTGGCATGGAAAAAATGACGATATGACAAGAGTATCAATTAATCCACATGCACCTTACACTGTGACTGGCGATGAATATTTACAAATTCATGAATACAAGAACAATTTTAATCAAAGTAGTGATATCCCAATTAATATGCACACTCATCTTGCAGAGACTAAATTTGAGATGGAAATGATTCGAAAATATAATCTTGAAAATGGAAGTGCAATAAGTGATGATATAAAAACCAGCACTGAATATCTGGATTCTTTAGATATACTGGATGATAAAATAATAGTAGCTCATGCAGTGGAATGTACTGATAAGGATATAAAAATATTGGCAGAGAATAAAGTTGGAGTGTCACTCAATCCTATATCTAATCTAAAACTAGGTAATAATATAAGTAAAGTAGATCAAATGTATAGGGCTGGGGTAAAACTGAGCCTTGGTACAGATGGACCGGCATCAAATAACAGCATGGATATGTTTGAAACCATGAAAATAAATTCATTACTTCAGAAAAGTGTTAATAATGATCCAAGTAGAGGAAAAGCATTTGAAACATTAAAAATGGCAACATACGGTGCATCTAAAGTTATAGGTTGGAATACAGGTGCTATTGAGGTGGGTAAAAAAGCAGATATCATTCTGATAGATCTGAACAAACCACATCTTCAACCAATATTCTCACATAATTCACTTATCTCCAATCTGGTATATGCAACCAAGGCAACAGATGTATCTGATGTTATGGTAAATGGTAAATGGAGAGTGCGTAATAGAGAGATACCTGAAATTAATTTGAAAAATGTATATGAAAATTTAAATAAATCTGTTTATAGATTAATTGAATAGTATTACTGAGGTGTGGAGATAGGATATTGTACATTCATAGTATTATAATACAGGTGAGATGCAAATCCATTTCCTAATAGCATAAAAATAACTGCAACGAAAGAAGATATACCTAGTTCCGGCATTCCTCCGAATATATGGCCGAAATTACATCCAGATCCAATCATCGCACCAACTCCAAGTAAGATGCCTCCCAGATAGAATCTGAGTACTGTTGTTTTGTTTGGAATTGTTATTTTAATCTCATTGATTAGTGATGCAGATATTGCAGATCCAATTATCAGTGCAAGTATGAATATTCCTGCCCAGCCTATTGCCTTGAACAATACAATAGATTGGAATATTTGTCCTATTCCATCGGTAGTTGAGAAGCCAAATTCTCTTCCACTCAATGTTGAGAAATATCTTGCGAAAATACCAACAATACCCAAAAGTATTCCTGTTTTTATGGGTGACCAGCTTTTCAACAGATGAACTAGCTTCAATTTGTTTTCATTTTCTTTTTTATTGTAATAGTAGATTATATAGATCAACAGACTAAGTGCAATCAATGTCCATACCCATCTAGGCATAATCTGGGATAATGATGGTGTTTTTCCATTGATTAATAACAGTGTACTATTTCTTGTATTGTTTACTATTCCATTTAGAGGTGTCACAGCAATAATTGCTATCCCTGAAGCAAAACCAATTAAAGATAGTAATGATGATACAGATCCTTCTCCAACACGATAGCATACACCACCTGCACATCCACCTGCAACTACTGTTCCAAGGCCAAAAATAAACCCTCCAAGCGGTATTAATAGGTAAGATAGTGGGATTGGGTTCTCAATAAAGTTAAATCCAAAGATACCAAGTGATAGTATATAGTATCCAATTAATTCCACACAAACAACTACTACAAGCATCAATGCCATCTCATTATTTCCAATAAGAAATAAATTTCTAAATGCAGTGTTGCTACAACCTCTTCCCCTCTGTAAGATATATCCAGTTAGCAATCCAATAATAATTGCAGATAGTATAATAGTTAATTCCATTATCATTCACCTTAAATCATATATCTCAATATTTTATTGAGATTTTCTTTTTTGTCTAGTATTTTATCTACACCAAATTCTTTACCTGGTTGAGATAGGAAAAATAATACATGTGGCAAAAATATCAATGGATATGTCCATATCCATTCATCCCAGCCAAGTGTAAATACCCACAATACAATTGTCATTAATCCTCCTGTGAATGAACCTAATCTTGTAAATATACCTAATCCAAGTGATAATGCAATAAATATTTCAGTAGCTATTACAAATACTAGCATTATATTGATATTTGGGATAATTACGTTATCAAGTAAAGATGTGATAAACGGTAATGGATTAGTATCCCTCATCCATGATAAATCTCCAAGAAATCCATTGTTGTCTTTATACATATCTTGACTTCTGAAAATAATTTTAGATAAACCCTGAGTTAACCATAATACTGCAAACATGAACCTCATCAATTGAATTCCAAATCTATCAGGTTTGTTTTTTATCCATGTAATCAAATCATTTGACATACAATAGATATTATCTTAGGAATAAAAATATATTGTTTTAAGATTAATATCAATTTTTTATCTTTCCACAAAATAATACTCCTACCAGATCGATCCTAAAAGGATCAATGATTAGTTGACCGAGAATTAACAAAAGTAATATTTTACTTTATTTTTTTTGTAGTACCCAATAAATCCCAATTTAACCAGTTTATCTATATTCTCCTTGACTAATAATTCATCTTCTCCGATATTCTCGCAAATTTCATGAATAGTGGCTTCTTTAAAAAATAATAATGACTTGGCAGTATTTTTCAATTCTTTTTCCAATTTATATAATTGTATCGGATCAAGTATCTTAGCTGGTTTTAATGATCTAGATTCATCAATTCTTGCAACTTTCGAAATTATAGTGCATAGTCTAGGTTTGAAATCACTGAAATCATCCTGTTTACCCATCCAATTATTTATCTGATTATCAAACTCCTTAAGAAATTGCCAACCTATTCTGTTTATTATCATATGTGGTGTGGTTTCCTCATCTGTAACAAGTACAACGAAGAATTTTCCAAATGATTTGAAATGATACGTATTTCCTTTCATAGTGAATTTCTCAGCTGTATTCTCCTCTTTCATTAGATCTTTTGTAACAATCTGTAGTGATGTAAGCAAGGCTGCTAATAATGTATTTTCAGGAATATCTGCAGGAGATTGAAAAATCTGACTCAACATTGGACGTCCATCAGTTGTAATAATATATACCGCATATACCTTCACATTATCAGCTCTCATTTGATTTTAGAGATAATTTTACCTATGCCTATCGTTATTGGATGCATTGGAATATCTAATGTATGGATGGTACGCCGGGTATCACAACCTTTTAATCTGTTTATAGCATTGTTGTACTCAATTAATTGAAGAGAATGATCATTTGGTAGCCATCCAAGAAAATTTACATTTGTATCAATTTGCGTTTGTATACGTTCAATTATTAATTTCTCTATATTTAATAATTCATTATCACTCAATATTACCTCTTCTGGAATGTTATTTGCAACAACTGCCATCTCTGCTGTCAATGAATTCAGCAATCCTGATATTAGCTCTACTGTGCCATCAATATCTGAATTGCTGAACTTAATAATAAACAGTATGGTGTCCGCCACAAGAAATGAATTAACTGTCTGTATAGCTAATCCTGGAGTGGTATCTAGTATCAAGTAATCAATATTGTATGGCTCTTTCTGCAGTACACTTCTTAATTGGAAAATATCTGTCAACATTTTCATAGCTTGATTTGAACTCAATTCAAGAAATTTATTTATGCTATCAGATGATGGATTTGCAAAGCCTACATATAGGTTTCCATCTAAATTCATTATTTCTTTTGCATTGATTAGACACTCAGAGATGGGAACCTTATTCCAGAAGAAATCATTCAGGTATTTTTTAATATCATTATCTTTGAAAAAAGTAAAAAGGTTAGGCCCAATAAAATCAAAATCAAATAGACAAACATTTTTTCCTTGTTTTGCCAGAGATACTGCCATGTTTATCGCAATTGTAGTTTTACCCACTCCACCTTTATGTGAATGTATTGCTATGCTTTTTATCATCGAACTGAATTCCTTTTGTTATCACTAATAATTGCAGATTAATAAGAATTTCGAGAAATAGTGATTTATTGTATATTTTTTTTGTATCAATTGTATTTACATTCAGTGTGTAGTTAGGTGAAATATGATTAATTGAGTAACAGGGTATATTTGCGAAATACTATTTTTATAGTTTTGAAAAATGATTAATTTATTGTCTGGGATTAAAACAAAGCATCGAATAACTATTGGGAATGCGAATAATATGAATAGGCTATTTGATGCATCAATAGATCTGGTTGTCACTTCTCCTCCTTATCCGATGATTGAGATGTGGGATGATCTGTTTATTAGTATGAATTCAAAAATTTCTAGTGAGTTAAAATCTGGAAATGGTGGCAAGGCACATAAATTGATGAATGCAGAATTAGACAAAATCTGGCATGAAGTTGATAGAGTGATGAAACCTGGTGGATTTGTGTGTATCAATATTGGTGACGCAACAAGATCTGTAAATAAGGAATTCAGATTATATTCCAATCATACTGCGATAGTAAGATGCTTTGAGGATATGAATTATGATGTTTTACCAATGATTATCTGGAGGAAACAGACAAATAAACCAAATAAATTCATGGGTTCTGGAATGTTACCTGGTGGTGCTTATGTAACCTTGGAACATGAATACATACTGATTTTCAGAAAATTACCAAAAAGAAAACTGAATAATAGTGACAAGCAGATTAGACGTTCAAGTTCTTTTTTCTGGGAGGAAAGAAATAAATGGTTTTCAGATATATGGTTTGATCTCAAAGGTATATCTCAAATACTGAAAACTAAAAATACAAGATCAAGATCTGCTGCATATCCATTGGAAATACCTTATAGACTTATTAATATGTACTCATTTCAGGGTGATACTGTTCTTGACCCATTCCTGGGTACAGGAACCACCACAAAAGCTGCGATGATAACAGCTAGAAATTCTGTCGGTTATGAAATTGATTACACTCTTGTAAAATCCAATGATGGTATCCATAGTTTTCTAGAAACAATCCAAGAAGATACACAAAAAATAGTTGAGAATAGAATAGAATTGCATAATAAATTTATTCATGAGAGAATTATATCTGGTAAAGAGATAAAACACATATCCACTCATTACAAATTTCCTGTGGTTACTTCACAGTAGAAAGAGATAAAATTCCCACTCATAGATTCTGTTTCTAAAGATAACAATGAATATGAGCTATTTCATGTTTTTCAAAATAATCCAAAAAATCTAGATGCCCGGTTTTAATTATATCTAGTATCTTTCAAATGAATATTTTTCAAGTGATTTTGGAAGCTCTAACATCTCACCTTTCTCAGAACTTTTGATAATCCAGTCTAAAAGGTCATCATAAGCCTCTTTTGATCTGAACATACCAAACCAGTATTGCTTATCTTTGGTGAGAACAGTCGATACATTATGCGGTTTACAAACTCCCAAACACTCCGAAACTGATACTTTGAACTGTTTTTTGAATCCTTTTTTATTGATTGTGTCTTTAAATTCATCAGCTGGTATTGGATATGCACCTTTTTTAGTGTTACCGCATGTTCCTGCTTTACAAATAATAAGGTTTCCAACTCTTTTTTTGTTATAATCCGGCCAATCTTTTTGCTCAGTCATATATTATTCTACATTTTAAACTATAAAATATTTTCTGAAAATGAAAAATCAGTACCATTTAAAAAAATATCAATTTTAATTAAAAATATAGGACCAACCACTGATAACATATATTTTTTGTTATTGGGATGAATAAAGACATCTTTGTTCCAAACAGGTATTTAAATAATAATGTGCATACTATAATTAACATGAAGAGTAAATACTTTAGTTTATTACTACTTATTTTCTTTCTAACCAGTCTACTCTATGTTGGAAATATAGTGTCCGCAGATGATGATGAAGATGATACAAAAGAGTCAGATGAGAAAGAGACATCCAAAGATGATGATAAGGAAGATGAGACAGATAAAGAGGAAAAAGATGCCTATGAACGAGAAGTTGAGGTTGAACATGAAGATGATAAAGTTCAAATCAAATCTGAACTCAAGAATGGTGAGAACAAAGATAAAATCGAGTTTGAATTGAAACAGGATGATGGTGTTGAGTTCCAATTGAAATATTCAACAGAAACTGCATCTAATGAGACAGAGATGAAATTCAAAGTTAAATTCAGATCAATTGTTGAGTATTCTGAGAATAACTCAGTCGTTGGATACCAAGATGCTGAATTTGTATCAATGTACAAATTAAAAGATCAAAGTTTTGAACCAATTGCCTATACAACTGGTACTAACTTACATATATTCACACTGACCACAACAGATGGTGTATTCACAATAATTGCTAAAATTAGTGGATCCATTTCTGAGGATGGCAATGCCACACTTACCCCAAACTCAATAAAGTTCGATGTGATTCTTAATAATTTCCCATATACCCAGAGTGATAGCAGTTTAGCATTGGAAACAAGGTTAAAAACAGAATTTGAACGTAAAATCGATGCTGATACTGATGAAGAGGAGGCAGGTTTTGGAAGTGATGAGACACAGGTTGGATTTGGTACAACAGGTTTCTTCTCATGGGCAAATACTGCTGATGCAGATGGAACAACTGTGGAGGTTGTTACCTCATCAATCATGGACTTAGATGATGATGATGAGAAAGAGCATGATCTTGAAGAGGGTGAGACAACTGAGAAGTTGTGGTTCTCATTTATTGCAACCAATGCAACTAAGATATTCTGGGATCCAAAAGTAGGTGTTGAGAGCCAGGGCACTCTTTCATTATTAGAAGCTATCAATGGTGGCCTACCCGGCTTTGAATTATATATTGCATTAATTGCTGTATTCGTTGGATTGGCATTCAATATCCGAAAAAGAAAAGTGTATAATTAGATTAATTAATAACTAAAACAATCAAAATCAATAATTCACTTAATAAATTCAGAATAAATTTACTTCATTCACAGGAAAACCAAGAATAATCTCCTCATCAATTAAATGTAGTGGGTCTCTTAAATCCGGATTTAAAAGATCTCTGACTATGAATTCAATACCATTCACATCAACAGTTACCCTGATGAACTCTCCTAATAATCTTACCTTAGTTATTTTTCCATTGAATGAATTCCAATTATTAGGTATATTATCGGCATTAAAAAATAGATCAATTGCATGCTGTTTCAGAACCATTCTATTGTAGCTTTTATCTGGATATTTGTTACTATTATATTTAATATTGATTTCACCTAGCTTAACTTGGTTGTTATCTATTGTAATATCCCACACATTACTCTCTGCAAGGAATGAAGCAACAAATTCAGTCCGGGGTTCATCAAATACTTTCTCAGGTGTATCATACTGTTCAAGCACTCCATTATTGAAAATAGCAATTCTATCTGCCAACATCATTGCTTCTTCAGTCTCATGTGTTGAATGAATTGCAGTGAGACCCAATCCTTTGACTATATTTTTGATCTCAACTCTCATCTCTGCACGTATTTTCGCATCTAGAGCTCTATATGGCTGATCTAGTAATAATATCTTGGCACCTGCCACAATTGCTCTGGCCACACCTACTCGTTGTTGCATACCACCTGATAGTTCTCTAGATATCGCATCCTCTCTTCCATCAAGTCGCACCATTGAGATAATTTCTTTTGCAACTTCGATTTTTTTATCAATATCCTCTCGTCTCATCCTCGGACCATACAATAGATTATCTAGCACTGATAGATGTGGAAACAGCTGGAATTGCTCAAATATCATCCCAATTCCTCTATCCTCAGGAGGGAAATCACTGACATCAATCTCATCAAATAATAGCTGTCCTGAAGCTACTGGCAATAAACCCGCAATAACTTTGAGTATCTCAGAAGGGCCTGCTCCTGTTGGCCCTAACACTGCAATATACTCTCCTGTCTCAATCACCATATCAATATTATCCAGTTTGGAACCACTTTTATGGCTTGTAGAAATGTTTTTTAGTGTAATTTTAGTCATATAAATTCCTCCTATGTTACCTCTAGAGCCTTCTCTAATCCATCTTTTGGATAGTGATATATCAGCATATTCTCTGGCAGTATCTGTATATTAACAGTTTCACCTTCTGAATGTCTTTGTTCATGTGGTAGAACCATGATCTCCACAGATCTTCCATACTCCAGTTTCACATTGATTCTTCTCTTCTCACCTAGATACCTATCAGATATTACCTTACCCGATATTATATTGTTATCAGATATTCTTTCATTCAATACCTTGGCAAATCCCTTTCTAAAACCAAGTACCACTCGATCTCCAGGGAAGAATGATGCTATATTTCTTGAAACTGATAGAGTGTCTCCACCAATTAATTCGACAACTATTTGATCGTCTAGTTTGTCCACAACAATTCCTTCAAGAAAATTTGCCTCTCCTATAAAATGAGCTGCAAATATCTGTCTTGGGTTGAATAACAAATCAGTTGGTGTGGATAATTGTATCATTTTACCTTTTTTCATTATGCCAATTCTATCACTGATGGCCATACCTTCAGATTGGTCATGGGTCACATGTATTGCTGTCAGGCCCAATTCCTTCACAATTCCACGAAGTTCATCTTGAAATTGCTCCCTGATCTTGAAATCAAGTGCTCCAAAGGGCTCGTCAAGTAATAATACTTTGGCACCTCTTGCAAGTACTCTTGCAACACCAGTCCTCTGTAAATCAGCTGCTGCCACATCTTTTGGGAAAAGATGTGCTTTATTTTCCAATCCCACTATCTTTAGATACTTTTCCACATTTTTCTCAATTTCATCCTGTGATAAGCCTTTTACTTCCAAAGGATATGCAACATTCTCCCAGAGGTTCATATGTGGAAAAATAGCAAATTGCTGAAAAACATAACCAATATCTCTCTCATCTGGCTGCAAATCCTGTATTGGTTGGCCATCCCACAGTATTTTACCCTCTGTTGGCAATATCAGACCTGAAAGCATTCTTAATGTTGTTGTCTTACCACATCCGGATGGACCAAGTAGACTGAGATACTCGCCATCATTGATTGTGATATTGAGATTTTTCACTGCCACAATATTTCCATATCGCTTGGTTACATTTAAAAATTCTATTTTTGGCATTAATTATCACTCCTGTTGATGAATCTGGCTAATAATAGTAATAGAAATGAGATTAATATCAGCATTGAGGCTGCAAAAGCAGCTGCTGGTAATGCCTCCTGCTCCACCAGATCTATAATATACACGGGTATCGATCGTGAACTTCCCATCACAATCAATGTTGCACCCGTCTCAGACATAGATCTTGTGAATGTAAGTATTGCACTTGAGAATATACCTTTCTTGATCAATGGTAGTATAATTTTTCTTACTGTCGTTATATCAGAGCCACCAAGAGTTCTTCCTGCTTCATAATATGCTTCATCAAGGTTCTCAAAGTAAGAGATCATTGGTCTCACTGAGAAGGGGTAGGTAAATGTAAGATGTGCCAGTACAATCATAGCAACTCCTGGAGTTGTCAAGCCAAGTCCAAGTCCACCCCAAAGAAGAAAAACTGAGAAACCCAGTGCTGATGAAGGAATAACCAGTGGAATATCCACTGCTGCATCAAGAACCACTCTCCATTTACCCCAGTATTTTCTTTTAACCAGTAGAAATGCCATGGGCGGTCCAATAATTACATTTATCAATGTGACAAGTAACGCGACCTCAAGGCTGACAATAAGTGACAATCTCATCTGATTCCATTTTCTATCTGGTGCATCAAATACTTGATACAATGCTCCTGTTGTTGTATCACCCGTGATTGGATTTTTCGTGAAATTCATAAATAGATAAATCATCACGAATAGACTTGGAATCAGCACTATAAATATAAAAAACATCCATGAGAATATGTTTCTAGTACGCACAACTGCCTTACTAGATATTTTTCTTTCAAATGTTGGATAAATCACAGGTTGAGGTAGTCCTACTCTTCTTGCATACTGTCTCACACCCACAAGTAATGTGATTGAAACAATTATCAGTATCAATGATAGGAATGCTGTTTGTGCTATTCTGAATGTATCCATGAATGAGACTATCTGTACAGGGGCTGTTTGGAATACTCCTGATAGAACTATTGATGCACCGGTCTCTCCCAGTGATCTTGTAAATGCAAGTACCGCACCTGCAATTAATCCTTCTTTTGCCATAGGTGCGGTGATAGTTCGGAATACACTTATTGGAGAACCTCCCAGTGTTCTACCCGCAGTCTCAATTCCAACATCCACCTCTTCAATAACTCCTTTGAGATTTCTCACAATATATGAGAACGAGAATGCCACATGCCCAAGTATCAGAAGCATTGGACCTTTGTCAAATATACCAATATCTCCATTCCATAAAAAGCTCAAACCATCTTTGGTACTCCAGAATAACCATATTGAGAAACCAAGTGCAGAAGTTGGTACTGCAAGTGGTAGATCTATAATTGTATCTACCAATGATTTTCCTTTGAAATCATACCGTGCAAGTACATGAGCAATTGGAATACCAATTATCACATCAATTATTGTGACAATGAATGCAATCTGGAAAGATAATGATATTGATCTTAATATGCCATGCCATACTGAGTTTTTGAGAATATCATCATTGAATATCAATGAGTATACTCCATTCCAATCTGCAATTACAGTGTAAAACAGGTTTAATGGTGGTAGAAGTACAAATGATACAAATACAAGTATTATCACAACTTCAAATACAATTCTAAATGGTCGTTGAGATAAAAACCTCTCAAAATTAAGTAATTTTACCATTACTTTTTCCTCCAGGTATATTTTCTCAGATTAGATATTATTGGTAATGTAACAATAATAATCATCATTATAAATAGAATTGATGGTACAACAATATCGACAATAGATAATTCACCACTATCATTCTCTATATCAATGGCTCTTGTGGCGATCCATAGATCTGGTATTCGTTGAAGAACCTCTGCATCTATATTTCCAATATTATATATTTTGATATTGCTGATAGAGGGTAATACACCAACACTCTCGTTGAATACACTGGCCTCAATGCTTGGATCAATATTATCAATTGTAGGTCTAAAGCCTACATAAACTGCTTTTTCCTGTATGTCCGGTCTTTTTAGAAACTCTAGTAATAGATCTGCTACTTCTCTCTGCTTATCAGTAACCCATGGAGCATCTAGTATAGCGTAGGGATGATCATTAAGTACAGTTCCCTCTGAGGGATATACTGCCACCAGTGAGTCATTGTATCCATATTCTTCTATCCCTTTATTTTTCTCAACTATCAGATTCTCATAGAGCAGTGCTACTTTTAATTTATCAGGCCCTCCATTTAGTAATAACTTACCAAGAAATCCAGTTGATGAACCATACTCAATCGCTGCACTCTCAATTTCTCGCATCCATTGATGTACCTCGTCCTTGGCAAGATCTTTGAGTGTTATATTCTCCGGTGATTTATTCAGAGCAGCTGCAACCTGCATGATCACACCTCCAAATCCTGAATTGGATCTTGATGGATCTGTGTGTGCATAAGTAAAATCATCTGATTCTAATGCAAGTATTCTTAGATCATCAAGACTTGTAATATTGTGTTGTTCCTGATATGATTTCCATGTGGCTATCACTGTTGGACTGACAACAAGTGCCGGTGCATCTGTCTCGACTATAGGTTCTTTATTTTCCTGTTCCCACATATGATTCAGTATCGGTAACCAGAATCTTGATGCTGGGCTCCAGATTACTGGTTTGGATATACCTCTGGCTATCTGTATAGTTCCCTTCCCAGAACCTATTGGTATCATACTCAATTTCAACTCCTCATTATGAATGGCAGACCATTCCTGTTCAAATATAGGTGCAATTTCTTCTAGCCAAGCACCTTTCTCACTACTGTACAGCATCTCAAATTCAATTGCATCTCTATCAAACTCACCTAGTAATGATCTTCTTGTGATATCTAACGCTGCAATTGATGAGAAAACAATTATTACCATTAATCCGAATGGAATAACTTTTTTTCTGGGATTTCTCATGCTCTAACCTCTTCGTGATACTAGTGCAAGCAGGCGATCTGCTGCATCCTCTCCAAAATCAGCAGCTGCTTCAAGATCTCTGAATGCATGATCTAGAATGATCAAAGCTGCACTTGAGTTAAATGCCCTCTCTATCTCAAAATATCCCTGTTTCAGATCTGTATAGTTCCTGTCTATTTCAGACTCATAATCATTTACAACTTGACAATGTTTTTTCACTTTATCAATATCATTGATATTCTTAATACCTTTCTCCATCTCTTCAAATAGTTTTTTAATGATTTCTGCTGATTTCTCTATTTTTGATGTATAAGCTGTTGGAAGTTTGTAGTCTGAAATTAATTCCAAGTTAGTGACTGCACGTTTTGAAGCTCCTGCTGCTCTATCAAGTGTTCTCACGAATAATACCAATTCCTCTGCAAGTTTACTTGGAATATTTGATTTGGCAACTTCCAGATTCAGTTTAGCCTCAACTTCATCGGCTGATCTTTCCTCAGTCTTTATTATTTTTACTCTTGATTTAAGGTCTGTTTTATTTCCAGAGGCTAGCATTTTACTTGCCTCATAAAATGATTTACCTACTGCCTTACACCTTCCAGCGTGTTCAAGCATAAGATCAAATATTATGGAATATTTTCTCTCCTCTAACAGGGATTTTAAGCTCATATATGCACATTGTAGCAATTAAAAATTAAACTTTCTAATATAGTTTATATAATTCGGTATTTCAATTTGTTTTTATGATATTAATTACCATAAGATTTTCCAACAAAAATAATAGTTAAATAAGTTTTTATAACTCCATATTACCTAAATCTTAAATTATAATCTACTTGTTCTAATATATGTCAAATGCACTTGGACAATATTTTTGCAATAAATGTATGCGTCCTGTCTATAAACCTGGTATATGTGATTCCTGTCTGATGAAAGAGCAATTAGTTATGAAAGCAGGGAATTTCTGTGATCATTGTAGAAAAAATGCAACCAAAGATCTCATTTATATCAATAGGAAAACAAAAAAACGCTATTGTGTTGACTGCAGGGCATTTTTTAGAATGGCCTTGATAGATAAGGGAATTTCAAATGAGGAAGCAACTAAAATAATGATTAAGGATTTTGTTCTGGTTAATGATCCAACTAAATCCAAAAAGGTATTCAAAAAATAAAAATAATTTCAGTCATCAATATACTTACTTTTTATTATTAAGTAAATATTCAGAGTAAATGAAAATTCTAGTTATCAATTCATGTGGTAAGAAAAAATTGGGGTCTCATGATCTACAACCTACATGTAAGGATCTAGACACCAAGGATAAAAGGGACAAAATTCTTGAGAAATATGCTGATATAAGTTATTCTGCTGGTGAATTGTACACCGGTAATCAGGCAAAAACCGTAAGAAAAGCAATAAAAATACTTAGAACTGTTCATGAAGTGGATCTTTTTATTATCTCAGCAGGCTTTGGAATAGTGGCAGAGAATGATAAATTACCACCATATGAGTGTTCATTCAATAAAATGGGAGAAATTAAGATCCGTGAGATGGCACAGAGTTTTGCTATCTCTGACAAACTGGAATCTTTTACAGATGATTATGATTTGATATATCTTGTACTTGGAAAAAATTATCTTCACACAATCGATCTGAATGTACTTGCTTATAAAGGCAAAGAGATAGTAGTTTTTTCAGATATTGATTATGCTGGTAATTTTATTACTATTAATAATCAGCAATTGATAAAAATGAATGAAATTGACTTTGCATTTCCTTTAGGGAATAATTTGATGAACAAAGCATCACTATTGCTGAATTATGCTGATACAGTTGTAAATGAAAATATGCTCTTCAGCAAGTGGTTATCTAATTTCTCTCAAATTTATAATAATATCTCTACATCAAGTTTCACTTTTAATGAGGTGAGTGTAGGTAATATTAAAAAGGACGTTAGTGTAAGTCCAATTAATAATATGTCGGCCGAGGTTGTACGTCCATGCAGTAATTGTATTGATAAAATTAAAAACGAAATTGAATTACTATCTGAAAATGATCTTAAAACACTAGCAAATGTCTGTAAAGGACTAAGGGCTATATCAAATAAAAACGGTGAGAAAAGAAAAGATTACTATGAAAAATATCATGATAAAATTGATGATATGGTATATTTCATTAATATAATAGAGGATCTGAAAAATGATCTTATAGAAAATCATGCTGGGGATACAAATGAACCTAAAAAACTATTAGTAACTGAGATTATTGCGCAAATCCGAGATGCACAGGAATTTATCGGAATCGAACAATATCTGCTAAATCAGGTAAAAATGTCAATTATGAAGACTTTGATAAGCTGGCATAATAATCCTGAACTATTGAAAATTCAAACAGTGTATAAACCAAAAAGTGCTAAAATCAAAAAATCAAAGATTTTGGTTCCACAATTGTCAATTTCATGTAAATCAAATGGACCTGATGATTATGGCTATAAATATTTATTTGAAATATCAAATTCCTCAAATTATCCAGTTCAGAATATAATGATCGAATTTGAGAGTGATGGAGTATCACTTGATATTATCAATGCAAAGGGAAGATATGTCAATTTTCATAGCAAATCAATAATGATTGAATTTATCAAAGCACCAATGAGTATTAATAAAAACGCAGTACTAAAATTCCAGGTAACACTAGAGAGCTTTGATGAAATCAAATCTATAGATGTGAAGATGAAATATGATAATCCATTTGCAAAGAATGAGGCAGTTATCAATAGTACAATTCATGTGGAGTGAAACTATCTATTAATTCAATTAAATTTTATATCCCATACTGGGATGATATTGTATATGATAAATATGACTATTATGAAGATAAACCTAAAGATGATGGTGTTAAAGTACATGCACATGAGTTTTTCTCCACACCAACATATGATGGCATACTGGTATCCAAACATATTTTTTCAAAGAATATTAACCGATTGAATAAAATTTCTAAGATAGGTATACACAAGTATCTGAATTTTAAAGGTGATATTTTTGGAGATTGTGGTGCATATTCCTACAGTAATTTAAAGAAACCACCTATCACCACTGATGAAATACTTGAATTCTACAATAAAATGGATGTAAATCGCGGTGTATCAATTGATCATCTGTGCCTGAAACAATATAAATCTGATTGGGTATATAGAAAGAATATTACAATGAAAAATGCAGTTGAGTTCTTTGAAAAATGGAGAGAGGGTAATTACAATTTCATTCCAGTTGGTGCTGCACAAGGGTGGGATAAAGAGAGCTATCGAGATTCTATCAAAAACCTGCTGGAAATTGGGTATAGACATATAGCCATAGGGGGACTTGTTAGAAGTACAAGGGAAGATATAATCTCTTTATTAGAATATTCTCAGGATTTAATTAAGAAATACAAACCAGATATTCACCTATTTGGGGTCGGCCGATTAAATATCATCGGCGATTTGATCAAACTTGGTGTGAGTAGCATTGACAGCGCATCTGCATTAAGACAAGCATGGACAGGTACAAAATCAAATTACAGGGGTGAAAAATTCGAGGGATACACTGCATTGAGGATCCCATCTGCTAGTAAAATGAATAATAAAAAATTCATAGCGATGGAAAAGCAAGGTTTATTCACACGTGATGAGCTTCAAGATTGGGAATATATATTTAAATCATATATTGGACAATTTGAGAGGGGTGAATCTGTTAATGAGGAATTACTGGAGGCTTTTGAAGAGTTCGATAATATTTTTATGTTGTACTCTGGAAATGATCTAAGCAAAGATTACCGTAGAACTCTTGAAGATGAGCCATGGAAAAGATGTAAATGTGATGCATGCAGAGCACTTGGTATCCAGATTGTTATATTTCAGGGGAATAACAGAAATCGTATGCGAGGCTTCCATAATACATATGTATTTTATAATCTATTACAAAAAATAAATAAAAATAATGATTACATGATTGAATTGAATGGAAAATCAATTATTAGCAATGTAAAATTGGATCAATATTTTGAGACTATTTCCTAGTAATTCACTTGAGTTTATTGACAAATATTTAATAGCAATAGTAATACATTTCTAATTGATGTTGAATAATTTCTCATGGATCGAGGAAGGCGTGATTGCAGGCAGTTCTTTACCACATAATTATATGCATTTCAAATTTCTAAAAGAGATTGGTATTAAAAAAATAATTAATTTAACTGTAAACTCATCAATTAATGCAGTAGAGGGGCTTGAATTCATTCAATTGCCAATTCCTGATTTCAGCATTCCAGATAGGCAAATTATTGAGAAGTATATCAAAATAATTAAAGAAGCAGAGAAGAATAATGAACCGGTATTGGTACATTGCTTTGCAGGTTGTGGTCGTACTGGAACTATGCTTGCCGTATGGTTACTTTTGAAGAATAAAGTGGTAAATAATGCTGATGCAATTTCAGAGATGCGAAAAATGCGTCCATGCTCAGTTGAGACCAAAGAACAGGAAGATTATATACTTAATTTCGATTTAAGGCAAATGAATTTAAGTTTTTAATGTGTATTAACAGATTATTTAAGTATGATTCCTGTTAAAATAGTATTGAGCCAAATGAGTTTCGGTGAATACTTTCCAAAATAATAATAAAAATAACTTGTTTTTTTTAAGTGAATGCACCATACAAATATTATTGGTTACAAATTTTGAGGAGAATAGAATATGCCTTTAGATAATCCTAGATCTGATTTTTCAGCTTGGTATTCCGAAATATTATTACGTGCGAATATTGTTGATATACGAACGCCCACAAAGGGCTCTAATGTGTTACTTCCCAATGGTGTAGAAATATGGGAAACAATTAAAACATTTATGAATAAAGAATTCAAGAGAACTGGACACAAGAACTACTACTTCCCTTTATTAATTCCAGAAGAATTTCTTGCCAAAGAAGAAGAACATTTCAATTTCTCAATTGAGGTTGCCTGGGTAACTGAGGTTGGTGATACAAAATTACCCACCAGATATGCATTAAGACCTACTTCTGAGACAATTATGTATCATATGTTCTCACAATGGATCCATTCACATGCAGATTTACCTTTCAAAGCACAACAATGGGCAAATATCATCCGGTGGGATACAAAGCAGACAAGACCTCTATTACGTGATCGTGAATTTTTCTGGTCTGAGGGACACACAGCACATGTTTCCTATGAAGCTGCTGCAAAGCAGGTGGAGGAATCAATGGAGATTTATCAAAAGCTGTTTGATGCATTATGTCTGTCATATATGGTATTTAGACGTCCTGAACATGATAAGTTTCCTGGTGCAGAGTATACAATCGCATATGATAGTCCTTTGACAAATAATAAAATGCTGCAGATAGGTACTACACATCATCTCGGAACGAATTTTGCAGAACCCTTTGATGTGAAGTTTCTAGATAAGGATGGTGAGACAAAATTCTGCCATCAAACATCATATGGTATATCCACAAGATTAATTGCAGGTATCCTTTCACTTCATGGGGATGATCAGGGTTTAATCCTTCCACCTCTACTTGCCCCTACTCAGATAGTAATCATTCCTATTATTTTCAAGGGAAAAATGGCTGATGAGATAAATAGTGCCTGTGAGGAACTGTACAAAAAGATCGATAAATGGGGATATCGTGTTCATCTTGATAGCAGGGATAATTACACTCCTGGTTGGAAATTCTCAGAATGGGAGATGATGGGAGTACCTCTGAGAATAGAGATGGGTCCTAGAGACCTCAAGAATAACAGTGTATTCACTGCAAGAAGAGATACACTTGAGAAAGAGGGTGTGGCAATAGTAGATCTCAAAAAATTCATCAAAAAGAAGTTCAAAGAGATTTCTAAAAATCTCAAGGACCGGGCTGATAAAGTACTAAAGGATTCACAAGCAGAAGCCAGTACTATGAATGAACTGAAATCAATCATGTCTGATAAAGGTGGGGTAGTCCGTACAAATTGGTGTGGTAAGGTAGCATGTGCAGATGATATCAAGGAAGCAGTATCCGCAGAGGTTAGAGGAACTCTTGAGGGGAAGAATGAGAAAGTATTCGCTCACTGTGTTAATTGTGAGGAAAAAGCAGTATCAGTTGTATATGTTGCAGCTGCATATTAAATCTAGTGATATTATATCCAATTTAACAAGCTCAAATATTAATAATTAAATAATCATAAAGTAGCTATTTATTGTGCCATTCACTCCATTTCATCTAGCACTTCCATTTGCAATCTATACATTTTTAACTATCATAAACAAATTTACCAGATCAACAAATATCAGTAAATACTCCGTATTCTCACTATTTTTTGGTTCTGTGGCTCCGGATATACAGGGATTTATTTCTATTTTTTTCAATGACAATATCTCTTTGCATGGTTTCTCGCATACAATTCTAGGTGGATTTACTTATAGTTTGATATATGGTGCTCTTTTATTGTCTATCCGCAAATATTTGGATATTAGAATCCAAAAACAAATGGTGATCATATTTTTCTCAATTATTTTTTTCCATATAGTCCCTGATTCATTTATCTATCCTGAGATGCAGGTCTTCTGGCCAATTAAAACAGGAAGTATTGGTAACCATAATAATTATTCAGTGGTTACTGATATTCTTATTAAAATTGGTTTGTTTGCTCTGATCACACAATTTGCATATATAATTGTCAAATTGGTAAAACTAACTCAATAAAATACATTTTATCTGTTAGTTTAAAATATAAACTTTTGAATGATCTGTACATACTTATCTTATGAGCGATGAGCATTTTAAAATTGAGCTGGGTTTGATTGATCTTGAGGTGAATAAACGCCAGGAAGATAAGGAAGATAATAAATACAGTTTTGAGACTATGCTGAATAAAGTAAAAAGACAGGAAGCTGATTTGAAGACAAGTATGATAAACTGTCCTTTCTGTACACATCAGTTTCTACCTGAGAAACTAGTTCTAGATGATTATAAAGATGATGAACTGCTTGCTCTCTGTCCAGAATGTGGCTCTGTGCTCAAAAGATACAGAAAAAAATAGTTAGTTTGTTATAATTACCTCAAAGGATATAATTATATTAGTTAGTCTTAGATTATTTGATTATGAGAGAAAAAGTGATTGAATGGCTATCCAAATCAAATTATATGGAAGAATTAAAGGAATATATTCGTCTACCTAGTAGAAGTAACAACAAAGAAGAGGTTGAAATCTGTGCAGAATTTTCACAGAAATTAATGAGATCATGTGGCCTTGATGTTAGCTTGATCGATACAATTGGAAATAAATTAATATATGGTGAATCAATTGCAAAAAATGCAGTTCCATCAATTTTGATATATGGGCACTATGATGTACAACCTGAGGGGGATCATGATCTGTGGGATACTCCACCTTTTAAACCAAGTGTTAGAGGTGATAAATTGTATGGTCGTGGAACGGCAGACAACAAGGGACAGCATTTTGCACATATACTTGCACTTCGTTATCTGAGAGAATTTCATAAAGAAGTATTTGATAAAATAAATATTAAATTCATGTTGGATGGGGATGAAGAACTTGGCTCTTATTCATTACCTGAAGTGATCAAGCAAAACAGCGATATGTTTTCAGCTGATTTTATCTATGTATCAGATGGTCCTTCTCTAAGTACTGATAAACCATCTATTGTGTGCTCTGTACGTGGAATTCTTGATTTTCAAATTATTGTCAAGCATAATCAATCAGATTTGCATTCTGGTAATTTTGGTGGAGTGGCTAGATCTGCAACATTAGATCTTGTAAAAATACTTGATTCTATGCTAAATGAGAATGCAGAGGTATTGATTGATGGATTTTATGATAATGTGATTAATGCATCAGATAAAGAGATAGATGCATTAAACAAGATGGATAATCTCTATACTGCTCTGATAGCTGAATATAAATTAACTCCTGCTGTTAATTACAAGAATAGAGATAATAAACAACTTAATCAGTTATATCCAACTCTGAATATCAATGGATTGAGAGCTGGTGGTGTTGGCAATAAACGTAGAACTATTATCCCCTCTGAAGCAACTGCAAGTATTGATTGCAGAATGGTTCCAGATATGAATCCTGAGAGATTGATCGAATTGATTAATATGCATGTGAAAACAAAATCAAAAGAGATGGGTATTGAAGATGCAGTTACTATTGAATTTGGACATTACATGGATCCTATAAAGACCTCAATAGATTCAGAATATATCGAACTTGTCAGATCAGCAACGAAAATTGGATTTGGAGTGGAGCCAATGATTGTACCTAGATTGGGTGGTTCATTACCTATTTATCTATTTCCGAAATATCTTGATAGACCTGTGGTGTTAGTGCCTCTATCACATCCCGATAGCCGTAATCATGCACCAAATGAGAACTTGGATATTCCATACTTTGAATCCGGTGTTGTTACGATGGTTGCATTATTATTGAAAATGTCTGATAGCTTGCAAAATTAGATAAACTAAATTTATTACTAGTTTTGTTAAATAGTCAATATTCATTTTTTTTTAATCTGATAATAAGGTGTAAATATATCAAGCAGAGTATAACTTCAGTGGACGAAGATACTCTTTCAATTCTTACTACTGATAATGACAAATTAGCCGTTAGTGATGAAACAAGGAAATACCACCGAGCAATTAAAAAAAGAGTAAAAGAGATATATGAGATAGCTGAAAATGCTAAACTCAAAGGCTTTGATCCGAAGAAGTATGTGGAGATCTATTTGGCACAGAGTGCTGCATCAAGGACAGAAGGGTTGGTAGGTCCTCCTGGAGTGGCTAACCGCCTTAGAGAGATGGAAGAGGATGATTCTTTGTCAAAAGATAAGATTGTTATTGCAATTGCCAAGGAGATTGCAGCTGGTAAATTAATGGAGGGTTCTGTTGAGGAATTGGCTGATCAGGCATTACGTACTGCATTATCTTATCAGACAGAATCAATCACCGCAGCACCAATTGAGGGTATTGGAAAAGTACTTCTCAAGAGTAATCCAGATGGATCACAGTATCTTGCAGTTTATTATTCCGGTCCAATTAGATCTGCTGGTGGAACTGCACATGGTGTATCAATTTATATTGCAGATGAGATACGTAAGGAACTTGGATTGGCAAAATACAAGGCAACAGAGCCGGAAGTTGAGCGAATGCTTGAAGAAGTACGTCTGTATAATAAAATCATGCATTTACAATTGCCCACAAGTGATGATGAGATAAGACATGCATGGAGAAATATCCCAATAATGGTGACAGGAGATGCAACAGAATCAGAGGAAGTGTCGGGATATCGCAATATTGCAAGTATGGATTCCAACAGGGTTAGAGGTGGTGCCTGTCTTGTTCTCAATGATGGACTGGTTGGTCGTGCAAAAAAGATAACCAAGAGAACAAAGAAACTAAAACTTGAAGGTTGGGAATGGTTAGAAGAGATTGCTTCTGGAAAATACACTGATAAAAGAGCTACTGAGGGTAGTGGAGATGAGAAGCCAACAAAAGTCATGCCCGATTACTCCTTTGCATCTGATGCATTGATGGGGCGACCAACATTTGCAGATGCAACTGCTGAGGGTGGTTTCAGATTGCGATATGGACATTCTAGACATACTGGCATTGCCGGTATAGGTATACATCCTGGTACTATGGCAGCGGTGGACGATTTTCTTGCTCCTGGAACCCATGTGCGAACTGAGAGACCTGGTAAAGGTAGTATTGTGGTGGCAATAGATACAATAAAAGCACCAATTGTTAAATTAAAAAATGGTGATGTGGTTGAATTACAAACATTCGAGGAGGGTAAAAAAGTACAGAAACAGATATCAGAGGTTCTCTTCATGGGGGATATGTTAGTTGGAGTAGGTGAATTCACCCAGAATAATTATCGTTTATCACCTCCAGGGTATAATCCCGAGTGGTGGGCACTTGAATTAATGGATGCTGGATGGGAGGGTAATAAGGATAATGTACATGAGATAAAATTCTTTAATAACCTGTATCGAACCAAATTTGACTGGAAAGAGGTAGAGGGACTTTCTCGAGAATACAAAATTGCTATCCATCCGGATTATACTCCTGCTTGGATATATTTGAATACTGATGAGGTAATTGAACTACAAAAGGAAATTTGGAGTAGTGAGAATAATCTATTATCAATGGAGATCAAAACGGTCCTTGAGAAAGCATTGATTTTACACAAAGTAATTGATGATAAACTTGATATTGGCAAACTGATGGATGCATTAAAGGTACAGTTACCACTTGATGCAAAAATAACCGATGGATTTGAAGATGGACTACAGGCTGTACAAAGCATATCTGAATTACCTGTCAAAGATCTTATTGGTACCACAATTGGTGCTAGAATGGGTAGACCTGAAAAAGCCAAGCCCAGATTGATGAAACCAAAACTTCATGGACTATTTCCAGTAGGTGAGGAAAAACGTATACACAAGGAACTTCAAAAGGCATTAGAGCAGAATATAATTAATGTACGTCTTGCAAATCGTAAATGTACTGATTGCAGAATCGAGCAATTCCAGTTATACTGCACTAAGTGTGGTGAAGAAACCAAACTTATCGGTAAATGTATGAACCGTAACTGTAAAAGAGCAAATGATGAGGGACCCTGTGATTTTTGTGGTGGCAGAGTTGGATTTACCAAGTATTACAGTATTAATCTAACAGATCATTTGCAGAATACTCGTAAAAGAATTGGCTCATTCCCCAAATTAGTAAAATTGAAAGATCAGCTGACAAATCCTTCTGGTATGCCCGAATTAATTGATAAGGGGATTCTTCGGGCAGAATATGATCTGAATGTATTCAGAGATGGTACCATCCGATATGATGCCACAGATGCACCATTAACACATTTTTATCCACGTGAGATAATGACAAATATTGATAAATTGATAGAGTTGGGTTACACCCATGATATATATGGTGAACCATTGGTATCAAAGGATCAGCTATTGGAACTCAAGGTACAGGACATTATTATACATGAGAGTACAATAGATCATCTTGTCAATGTATCCAAGTTTGTGGATAATGAGCTTGAGAAAATATACAAAATGGATCGTTTTTACAATATAGATAGGGTAGAACAATTACTCGGTTTACTTGTTATAGGACTAGCTCCCCATACAAGTGCGGGTGTGATTGGAAGAATAATTGGTTTTACAAAATCATCTGTTTGTTGGGCTCATCCATTTTGGCATGCGAGCAAGAGAAGAAACTGTGATGGTGATGAGGATGGGATTATACTCCTAATGGATGGATTATTAAATTTTTCAAAAGAATACCTTCCCACCACAACTGGATCTAAAATGGATGTGCCACTGGTGATTGTGGTTACTCTTAATCCTAATGAGGTGGATGATGAGGCATTCAATCTTGATTGTATGTCTAATTATGGACTTGATTTCTACAAAGCAGCAGTAACTATGGAGATGCCTTCTTCAATATCAAATATTCTTCAACGAGCTGAGCAAAGACTAGGTACTACTGGTCAATATGAGGGCTTTTTATTCTCACATGATACACATGATATCTCAGAAGGACCAAGTGTCACACGATATAAGGATTCTAGTCTGAATATTCGTGACAAACTCAATGAACAGCTGAATCTGGCAAGAAAAATCCGTGCCGTCGATGAACAAATGACTGCACAGAGGATATTAGAAAAACATGCATTACCAGATCTGCAGGGTAATCTCAGAGCATTTGCTTCTCAAAAAGTAAGGTGTGTTAGCTGTAATACAAAATATAGAAGAGTACCACTGAATGGAAAATGCAAGAACCCAAAATGTGAGAGTTCAAATGTTATTCTCACAGTACCTCCAAGAGGAGTATCAAAATATTTTGATATCTGTAAAAGATTAGTTGAAGAATTTAATCTTGGAACTTACCATGAAAATAGAATCGAGCGTATAAAAATGGCGCTTGATAGTCTATTTCCCGAAGAAACCGAGGATTTGATGGATCTGAATGATTGGTTCTGATTTTAATAATGATAAACAGCAGAACGTTATTTTAGTATAGAAGAATGAATTATTATTATCCCCAAAGTAAATATAGGGAGACTATAAATGTGAAATATTGAGTTCTGAAAATATATTATTCATTGTTAATCCTAATGCTTCTGGAAATAAAAATGGAAAGACATGGGATAAAAGGTATGAGCAAATTGAAAAGTTATTGGATCCATCAATTCAATCTGAATCTGTAATTGTAGATGGAATTGGTTCTGGAATTATTGCAACTATTGATGCAATCAAAGATGGTGATTACACAAAATTGATTGCAGTGGGAGGAGAGGGTACTATCAATGAGGTTGTCAATGGAATATACCTGTGCAGTTCAAATATTCCTCTTGGATTTATAAAAGGTGGTACTGTAAATGACTATCTTCAGGTAATAAATTGGCCAAAAACACTGGAGGGTCAAGTAGAGGTGATTAACAGGGGCTTGACCAGATCAACACCTATTGTCAAAGCAGTTGGTGATGAGAGTAGGATTGCACTAAACATGGCTGATATTGGTGTTGCAGCCCAAGTATCCTATGCTGCCAGTGTGAAGAGACAGCTGAAATGGATTAAAAGTAGCTTCAGATATACACTTCTTGCATTGAAAGAGGTGATAAAATGGAATAATATACCTGTTACCATCACATTGGATGATAAAGTGATTGATGGGGAACTTTCTCTATTTATGAGTGGATTTAGTAAACAGATTGGGGAATACAAATCATTACCACATGCAGATCCATTTGGAGAACGCATGGCATATGCAATTGCAACTGATTTATCAAGATTGAGTATTATAAAATTGATGGGACCTCTTCATGATGGAAAACACGTTGCTGATGATGTGAATATTTTCATGGGACATACATTGAAGGCCAAAATAGAGGCAGATATTTCAATATTATTGGAGGTGGATGGAGAACCTTTTTCATACAATTCAAGCAATATAACAATTGAATCATTACCAAATGCACTGAATGTCTTAGATCCAAATATTAACTAGTTTATCATCTTATTTGTACATACAAATTTTAAGTTGTGAAATACACAAGCTATGGTGATCTCTCTATTGAATATGTATTAATACATTTTCTGGGGTTACTTTATATTTATTACATATTTGCATTTCTCTCCACAGCTATTGCACCAATAGCCCTGTTTACTTTTTTTATAATTCCACAGTTGAAACATGTCTGCAAGGTGTAGTTCTCATGAGAAATAGCTTTTTTCAGTGCTCCAGATTTTCATCATTGCATCAGTAAACCGAGTTGACATCATTAAAAAGCCAATACAATTTCAAATACAGTGTTTAAAAGTATGAATAATATTAATAAAACAGTTTGACAATTATACTAAGTAAGCTAGTCATTATTACAAATTTTAATAACACAATCAACAAATCAATCATTATGAGTTATGGAAAGAATCATCCCAGTACCAAGATACTAGCATCAACTTCTAGTAAATTATCTGGAAAAAATGTATTGCTTGGGATCACGGGTAGTGTAGCTGCTTTTTTATCACCTAAAATTGCTCGTGAACTTATAAGGCATGGAGCGAATGTAATACCTGTATTCAGTGATGATGGTTTGAAAATGATCGGCAAGGATTTGATGTGGTGGGCAACTGGAAATAAACCAATAACTCATATCACCGGTGATCTTGAGCATATACGTGTGGCAGGAGTGATGAACCCCGCAGTTGATCTCATGCTAATTGCTCCCTGTACAACCAATACAGTTGGGAAATTGGCAACAGGCATTGCCGATACACCCGTTACTCTTATCGCAAGCTCTCTCGCTGGTAAAGGTATACCTATTCTATTGCTTCCAGTAGCACATGAGGATCTAATAAATTCACCTGCAATTGTTGATGCAATGGAGAGAGTATCTGAATATGGTTATGATGTCATTGAACCATTGAGAGAGGAAGGTAAAGCCAAAGTACCTGAGATAACAGATATCGTGTTTGAGGTGATGAACCATATGGTTGAGAATACGATTGATCGTCGAGTAATCATCACTGGTGGTCCAACAAGGGAATATATTGATAATGTCCGATATATAACAAATTCTGCCTCAGGTAGATCAAGTATAGAATTGGCAAAGGAGGCAAGGCTACGTGGTGCAGATGTTACACTTGTAACGGGACCTATTCATCTCCCTGTACCTGAAGCTATTGATCAAGAGAATGTTATCACATCACAGGAAATGACAGATAAGGTGCTCTTATTACTTGATAATAATCCAGATGCAATTATCTTTCTATCTGCTGCAATGGCTGATTTTACACCCGAAAATACTATCAATGGAAAAATTAAAAGTGGAAATAACTTGAAATTGGAGTTAAAACCCACTGTCAAATTATCTGATATGATCAAAAGAGAATATCCATCAAGTATACTGGTGTTATTCAAGGCAGAATGGGATATTAGTGGTGATGAATTGGTTAAACGTGCAAAGGATAAGATGAAAAAATGCAATGCAGATATGATTGTGGCCAATGATCTTTCAAAGCCTGATGCAGGCTTCGCTACCCATACAAACCATGTTTATATCATCACAAAGGAGAATACTGAAGAATTAAAATCACTGAAAACAAAATTATCTGAGAGATTATTTGATATAATTGAAAATACAGATTTCTGATTCTTTATTCACATATGAGATGATTAATATTAATCATCAATAAAATATAATTATGGCAGAAATTGATGAGGTAGATAAACTCATTGCAATATTAAACCGACATCCAGAAGCAAGTACACGTGCAGAGGCTGCAATCAGACTTGGAGATACGGTGGATGAAAGGGCATTAGAACCATTAATACACCATATGAAGAATGATGATAATAATTTTGTCAGACGAGATTGCGCAGAAGCTCTTGGGTTGCTTGATATGTATGAGGCAGTACCTGCATTGATTGAATGCATAAAAACAGATGATTTCAGATATGCAAGAAATGAAGCTGTGGAATCTCTTGGTAAATTAGGCGTGATTGATGCCAAGGATGCATTGATTGAATTCATGAAAACAGAGGATTGGGGATTTGGAAGGGCTTCTGCTGCGATCTCACTGGCAGAGATCAGAGCTGATGATACAATCAATTTGATTGTTGAACAGATAAAAACAGAAGATGATGAATTTGTGAGAAGAGATATGCTTAGAGCTCTGAAAATATTTAAATCCAGAGAATCTATACCATTGTTATTTGATATTGTTGAGAATGACCCCAGCTGGGAGGTGAGAAAATTGGCAACTGAGATACTGGCTTGGCTTGCAACACCTGAAACTGTTGAAGTATTGGTAAAAGTATTGAAAATGGATAATCATTTGTTTGTTAGACAGGAAGCAGATAATTCTCTACAAGTAATTGCTAGAGATTACAAAATTCCATGGACATCTGCTGAATCATTACTAGCTAGAAAAAATGAAATTATTGATGAGAATTAAATATAGGATCTAGATATATTTTTGGATGTTTGATTAAATATCAGATTATGAGTGAAAAAAAAGAGAGAAGTCTGATTGTCTCATTATTGATAACATTTGCATTTTTATTGGGACCCGTATTGTATTTAACAACATTGTTCATCTCTTACAATGAATTCATAATAATTACTTCATATGTTATTTCTGGTATTTTACTGGTAAGTATAATTGCAAAAGCATTTTTAGAGAGATCTAAATAATTTATTTTTTAATCTCAAATATATTCAATACAATACCTTTTGTAAGCTGGTAAGTCTCTTCCTCATTTAATCTATTATTATTAATGACAACATCAAAAACTGAGAGATCATCAATATCGATTCCATATAGATCTAAAAATCTTTTTCTCTCACTTTTTTCTCTGGTTTTAGTTTCCAAATGACTTTGATCAATAGACATGTTCTCTCTACTTGCAATTCTCTCGCATCTGACTTCAAAAGAGGCATCAATACATATCTTAAGAATTGCATCCTTTGGAGTGAAATGTGCTGCGAGTTGTGCATCTACAATAGTATTTTCCTCACTTCCAAGTTTTTTAGTTCTATCATCAATCTGTATATCAATATCTGGCTCCTCAAGTACTTTTTCAGACATCTCTTTCATTGAAATACCACGCTCTTTGGCTATCTGTCTAAATACTCCTCCAGCTGAGATATATGTCATACTCAATTCCTTTGCCAATCTTTTTGCAACAGATGATTTCCCAGAGCCATGAGGACCACCTACTGCGATGATTCTTTTCATTTGTATTTCCCCAATGAATTTTGAGATCAAGCAGTTACTCTATTTTCTCTGATTAATTTTCTCTTTAGACAAGGTGAGCAAAGCTGTCCACCATATGGTCTGCTTGGAGTTCTCTCTGATTTCTTTAATTTACGGATCTCTACCTGAGTACCTCTTGGCATACCAGGAAGTTTTCTATCGCAGGTTGCACAGTGATGATATTTGGGTTTATCTGCAAGTCTTTTGAAATAAAACTTTCCACCGGGTGTTTTTACAAGTTTCCTTTTACCGGATCTAATTGATTTTCTTACCATAAAACGATAATTCATTTTATGTTTATTAATAATTGAGGTAGTATGCGCGTGAATTTTAATTTATTTTTACAATTATCTTGTAAGTCTGTATCATTTCATCCCTAGTTGATTATTCTGCATTCCTGTGAGATTAATACCAAATATTTTCTGTATTAATGTGGATGCAGTGATTGCAGTTAGAAAATAGAAAAATCCGAACCCTGCAACTGATACACTTGGATCATTAACATATGGTGAGAACCATTTTCCCACTATTGGCATCCATTCTGGAATTTTAAATGGCATGACTGATACCACACCGCAGGAATTTGTACAGGTGATATTTCCATTTGCACTCCAAAGGTTTAGGTCTGTATTTGCTTTTGATTGGAAGGCAGCCCTTAATGTTGAGAAAACAAATATAATTGGTCCAAAAGTAATGAATGAAGGCATCATTCTTTTGGTCATAATTGATCTTTGAAGATCCTGCACTCTTTTATCTTTCTTCTCAACTGCTTCCCATAATTTTTTATCAGCAGTTTCCTTGGCTTTTTTCTTTCTCTTGTTATGTTGTTGTATTATCTCATTGCTCCGGTTGAGTTCTTCCATGTCAATCAATTTTTTACTGATTAAACCTGATAATGAACTTACTGTCACAGATACAGCAATGAGAAAGATGACATTCCATGGTGGTAAAGTCAAGTCATGCTCTAGTAAGAATCTTGTTATTAAGTCTCGTATTGGATTTAAAAAGTCCCAAAAAGCCATAATTTATCTAATACTAGAATTCTTCAACTCTATTAAATGATTATTTATATGTAGATACAAATTTTGAAGTTTAATTCTTATTTTTTAAAGTAACAAAAATATTGGCGTCTCTATGCCTTCCACCTGCAATTAAATGATCAGTTATCATCAATTCTGCAAAATTCATCACATCTCTCAGATCTTTCATAGTAAAATAATGATAAAATCTGGTTGCAATTAATTTACCCGTACTTGATTTCCAAGGCCTCTGCACATTATACAGATCATGAGTATTTTTTTTATCTCGTATTCTCTCGAATATCCCCTCTCGTACACCTTTTCTCCATTTTCTCCATACTGAAAGAATAATTTTACCTGATGATAATACCCGTTTTACCTCAACCATAGATTTCTTTCTTAGATCATCAGTTTCTAGATGATGCAATACTGCAATCATGATTATATTGTCTGATATATTATTCCTGAAAGGTAGTTTTGGTAGTGCCCCAACAATTCTTATTCCATGTTCAGGCCCAATATATCCCTGTAATAATTCGTAGGATAGATCAAAAGCGATTGGTAAATTACTATCTGTACTATTCAGATTGCGTCCATTTCCTGCACCGATATCAATTGTAATCTCACTACTGTCCACACCGGCTCTACCTGTATACTCAACAAAGTCATTCCAAGGTTTGGATTTTTTCAACAGATAATCTGATGAGATATTCTTATATGCTTCTCTGAGATTATCTGACATAAATTAATATTATATTATCAATTAATATTGTTGCTTATTTGGATCTGGATAAATTGGATTTGGTATAATAATTGCAAGTATAATATACAGTAGAATACCCGATCCTCCCATCATAGTGAAAATTACAAATAGTATTCTGACAATAGTTGGATCCATATCATAGTAATTTCCAATACCACTGCAAACACCTGAAATTACTTTATTTGATATATCTTTGGTGAGTTTTTTAGGTTGATACACAGGTGTTTGCTGTGGAGTATCTCCTTTTCCACAGGCACTGCAGAAGTTTTGGCTAGGTTTGAATTCAGTACCACAATAACTACATTGTTTCATAATTTTAAAAGTAACATATTGTATTTATACTTAACTATTGAAATATGGTATGTAACAAGCTAAAATTAATAACAAAAACATCAAAAATTTGAGTTGAAATGTCATTATTAATTAATAGTGAATAGTTAAACAAGGATTGTAATCGATGATAGACAAAAAAGTATCTAGTGGAATATCAGTTATTGATAATCAATATAATGGGATTTCTCAGGGGATGGTTCTTTGTTTGTTTGGAAATCATCAATATATTAAAAGCCAAATTGTCTATTCATTCATCAATGCATGTAAAAAAAATACATTGATTGTAACCTCAAATAAATTACCTCAAAAGTACAAATCAGATCTGAATTCAGACAGAATTATCTTTCTTGATGCAATTTCCTGGAGATATAAAAGAGTGGATAATAAGATAAAAATAGAGTCAAAATACTTTGTAAATAATCTTGCAGATCTTAATAATTTATTATCCAAAATTACTCTGGCTTGCAAAGACAATGACAGTATAGATACTATTGTTTTTGATTCTCCAAGTAATTTACTGTTCTATTCCACACCTGGTAAGGAGCAGGTTTATCGGTTTCTTGAATTGCTTTTCACCTACACCCGAAATAAAAAGATAAACCTTCTATTTACTATCCATCCTGAAATTCATGAGGAAATGGTTAATTCGACAATGAAATTTTTGAGTGATATCGTTTTAGAGGTAAAAAAAGAGGATAATAGCAATAAAATCCGAATATTAGAAATGATTGATGAAGAGTTTGATAGTAATTGGGAAATTATAGATTGAAATCAATCTCTGTGGGTAG
Source organism: archaeon (assembly GCA_024280435.1). Lineage (GTDB taxonomy): Archaea > Asgardarchaeota > Heimdallarchaeia > Heimdallarchaeales > Kariarchaeaceae > JAJRQD01. Next base: position 38,177 of record JAJRQD010000076.1, read on the forward strand.
TACTTCAATTCCAGTACTATCCTGAATTAACATTGCGTGTGTGTAACTTGAATGCTGTGTACCCCTCATTTTTCTGACTTCTATACCACGTAATCTGTTGGCACCAACTTTGGTGTAGAACAGATTGATAACTCCATGGGATAGATATGTGTAGATGTTGTTATGCAATTCACTGATTAAAAGGGTGGTACATTCTAAATCACCGATCAATGAATTGAAGCGTATCATCTCTTTTCGGTAGTTCTCAGTTTTAGAAAAGATAAATTCCAGAGAATTCAATGAATCTATAACTAATCTCTTTGCATTCACCTTATCTGTTTCCTCAAAAATAAAATTGATAAGATCATCAACATTCATGTTACTAGGATTTTCTAAACCTCCTTTTGGTGCCACTATTGACAGTTTATTCTCCCTGGTATATTCATTTATTGGCCAATTATATGCCTTCATATCTTCAATTAGGAAAATTGGATCATATTCTAGAGATATGAACAGACCATTTTCATTGTACTGTCTAATTCCCTCAACAAGATACTGCATGCTGAAAGTTGATTTTCCAGTTCCTGCTTCTCCTTGTACCAGTATATTCCTATTTTTAATAAATCCTCCACCTGCTATCTCGTCAAATCCCGGTATACCTGTTTTTATTTTCTCCAAATCATTCTCCTCCCTGTTCAATATCTGATAGATAGGATTTAATCATCTCATTCATTTTAGTCAGAACTGCTGTGTAATTATTTTTAACTTCAAAAATTGTGATCATTGCATATTCATCAATTACACAGATAGTAGAACTATTGGATACTGGTATTTTAATAAATGTGATGTCCTTGTAATTTTCAGGTATTTTTTGTGATCTGATAATAATTTCCAAATTTGGCCGATATACTCGATTTAATAGCTGATTAATCAATTTAGAATTGTTTGATGTGATTAAGATTCTTTTAGAAACTGAGATCATTAGGGTATCAACCTTGTTAAATATCTCTTCTAAACCTATTATTTTCCAAACTCCACCTTCTGTCTTCTGCTGAGGTTTTGTTTCATTAAACAATAGTACCAATGATGGTAGTATTTTCTCTACATTCATCTCCCTTAGGCTTTGCTGAGATCTCCATTCTCTTTCGAGAAATTCTAATCTTCGGGTAAATGAAGTCTTTGGATCAATTGCATAGAATTTCTTTGGTCTTCCATCATCTTTCAGTATAAACCCTTTGTCAATAAGGGCATCTAGTGTCTGATAAACCTTAGCATATGGTATTCCAGATTTTCTAGATATATTTCTTGCAACTACTTTACCCTCCTCAAGAATTGATAGATAGGCTTTTCTTTCATACTCATTCAAATTTATACTGGATAATACTTCTGATATGAATGGATCAATTATAATTGTGGCCAAGATTATCATAAATAACTAATACTAACTTTTATTTAAATTTAGCTCCATTTGAATGATAGATAGAAGTGAGGTTAAATAATAATAATAACTATTCTAAAAAATCAAACTATTGAGTATAGTTTTTTAAATAAAGAAAGTACTAATTCACAACATGAAATATACAAAATCAATTTTTATTATTGTAATTTTCATTTTAGGAATGGTTCCATTGCAAAGCTCAGCTAGTAGCAATATGAGTGCAGAACCTGTCCCTATTATTCCTGATTTATACATACCTGTATCTGGTGGTGCTTTGAATATAAAAGAAGAAATGACATTAACTCCAATATTCACACCAGATAATGCAGAATCTACCTATGTGGGTTGGATTGAACAGGCAACCTCAACAATTGAGATACAGAATCAATATATCAAATTGTATGCTGATTTTACAGATTGGCAAACAAGTCCCACACCATTGGTAAAAGCATTGGTGGATGCAGCCGCTAGAGGTGTGCAGATAAGAGTACAAGTAAGAGAAGATAGTGATTCTGATAATATTGCTGGATTTCTTGATCCCAAGACAAATATTGAGGTACGTGGTATGGGTAATTCAGTCACAGATGCAGTGGTTAACCATCCAAATGGATATTTATCTGCTACTCACAATAAACTAATGATAATTGATCATGAGGTAATATTGATTTCTAGTATTAATTTTGGATCTGCCTTTGAGAACAGTAGAGAGGCGGGTATGGTGATTCAGAATGTAAATGCAGCAAATCATTTTCTTGATTTCTTTGAGATTGATTGGGCATCTGGAGAGGATTTAACTCCCACTGCTGCCTCACCATTGGTAAATTCAAATACAGCTGACCTGGAAACTTCAATCTCTACAAATGCAGTTGATTATCCAAGCCATACTAATATTCCAAAGACAAATTTCACAGGTACTTATAATATTACTCTGTTCACAAATCCAGATAATGCAGATGAGGTTATTTTCAATTATCTCAAATCTGCAAAGGAATCTATCTATGTATCGATGTATACCATCTCAAGACCTGATTTCAATAATACTCTGATTGAGTTGAAAAAAGCTAACCCGGCATTAGATATTCAGGTATTGATCTCTCATCGTAGAGTGGGTGCATCAGAGAATGTTGATACATGGTCTGCTGTGAAATCTCTAGTTGCAAATGCAATACCCGTATACAATTCATCAGTTGAATTTTTTGCCAATCAAGCTGGATTCTATCACAACAAATACTGGATAATAGATGGTAAGGATACTTTTATTTACTCTGGTAATTGGAGCCCAAAATCTGTCACAGAACAATTACCCACAGGAGATCCTGATTATGCATCTGGTGATCCGAATAGAGATATGGGTGTTGCAGTGCATGATGCAACTGATATTGCAGCTTTCTACAAAGATGTCTGGGATAAGGATGTAGCTATTGCAGATGCTTGGGAATTACCAATTGGTATTAATCAGAATTCATTTGAAGATACTGATGTTATAAGTGGAACAGTTGAATTAAAAGGAGTAATAAACGGATTTGAAGCAACATCAGTATCTTACAGGATAAATAGTGGTGCATACACAGATGTAACAGTAACAGGTGGAGTATTCAGTGTGGATTTTGATACAACAACTATCGAAAATGGTATCACTACATTTGAATTCAAAGCAGAGGGTACGCAAACATTCACTGATAAAGTAACTGTCAATGTAGTCAACCTTGGCAAGGATGATAACTGGAGAGTGCTGATTACAGAGGTATTACCAAACCCAGATGTAGTTTCAGATACAGATGGTGAATTTTTCGAATTAACAAATAGCTTCCCATTTGCGGTCTATATTGGGGCTTGGCAAGTTGGTGATGCTGGTGAATTATATACATTCTCAGACAATTATGAGATACCTGCATATACTTCTCTGATATTTGCAAGAAATAGTGCTGGTTTTAAAACGGGTTATTCAGTCACTGCTGATTTTGAAATTGGAATATCACTTGTAAATGGTGGTGATTACATACAGTTCATTGACCACAAAGGTGATTATGTGGATGTAGTTGCATATGGTGATGAGACTGCACCTGATGGGTCTGAAACAATTGCAGAACCTGGAGCTGAAGAATCTATATCAAGAGTAAATCTTCATATAGATACCAACAAGGCCACAGATTTTGAATTGACTACACCATCGCCCAAAGCAGATGTACCACATGTTGAGATGGGTGCTCTTCCAGAATCTAATGTGGGAATAGAGCCCTATCCATTTTTATGGGCATTAGTGGCAATTCCTGTTGTATCTGGGAGAAAAAGAAGATGAAAAAATACAAATTCAGAGTTCCTACTTGGAATGAAGGAAAGGAACTTATGGATCAATTTGGTAAATCCCTGAATTTGGTAATTAATCAGATAGAAGAGAATCTATCAATTGAGAATGATAAATTAAAAATTAGTTGTCATAATGACGAGAGAGGTTTCTCATACTTTGTGATACGAATTATTGATGAATCATTAAATGATAGTATAGAAGATAAAATTTCAAAATACATATAGTAAATCGTCTTATAAAATTACTCTTTTAATAATAGTTCTACATGTTTAGATGTATCTATTTCACTGAATATATCCACTGGTGATGTAATATTACCCACCAGATTGAATTTTTTTTCCTCAGTACAATCATTGAAATAGATATATAGATTATTTGAACTGATATCAAAAGCAATCTCTCCCTTTTTGAATTGTCTTTTCTGATACTCTGCTGGAACTTGTATATTATCAATAGTTACTGCAATGCAGTTATCCTTTTTTATAGCTAATTGGGATACGGGAAGTGCAGTCTCAATTCGTTTGATTGTTCTTGGTGCATACATCGTTTTCAGAACTATATCAAATTCATCCATTTCCTTGATTTTTAACGTAATTGCAATTTGTCCTATCATATTTTCACCTAATTGAATATCAGATCCTTGATCACCGGTGAGATAGCTACACCCACTGTACCCGCACCTGCATTTGCACCAATAGTGGGTCCAACTTTACCTGTTTTAAGATCGATAATATTGAAATTCTCAGTTAGAATTTTACCAAGTCTTGATGCCCATGTGGGGTTATATCCATCTAACATTATTGCAATCAATGGCTCATCTCGTGTAAAATTATTTTTTAATTCATTAAGAATGATTTCAAAACCCGGTTTAAATCCTTTTGGTTTACCAACTGTTACCAACTCCTCATTCTCCACAGTTAACAAAGGATATATCCCAAGAATACCACCTACCTTACCTTGAAGGCCGGGTATTCTACCACTTCGTATCAGCTGATTAAACGAGGGTACTAGTGCATAGAATTTGATATATTTTTTAAGATCTGTTAACCTGTAAACAATCTCATCAATTGAATATCCCATTTTTGCAAGTTCTGCTGCTTGAATGCACTGAATCGACTGATATCCAGAGATCCCTCCAGAGCTGTAAATCTCTATATTCACTTTTTCAATATGTGCAGCTGCCATTTTTGCAGATACCTGAAATCCACTAAGAGATACTGGTAAAGTAATCATGAGAATATCATCACCACGATCTTCTATCTCTCTGAATACTTTGTAGAATTGTAATGGAGATGCAGGAGTCGTCATTGGTTGGAAATATTCTGCTCCCAATTTGTCATAGAATTGCCTTGGATTGATGTCCACACCATCACGATATTTCTCTCGTCCAAACAGTATATTAGCCGGTACAATCGTGATACCTAGGTCAGCTGCAAGAATTGGTGATAAATCTCCAGAACTATCTGTTACTATTTGCACCGTCACAATTTTTCAACTAAATTTGAGTAATATAAAATATACTAGATGATAATTTGTTTTTGTATATCCTTTTTGATCAAAGCTAGCTATAAGATTTGATGTATCTAATAAAATGATACATGTAAAAATAGCTTGAAAACTACTTCTTTCCATCATATGTTGGAAGAAAAACAGATATCTATCTTATATAAGAATCCATATTCTGGCATTTTAATAGCTGAAAAAATAAAATTAGTGAACTAGCCTACTATTATATGGAATTTTTAATCAATTTATTCAATATTTTGAATATCATATCTATTTTCTGCTTGAATAGGATCTCAACTTCTGAATGTGATACATTGCTTTGCATACCTGCTGCAAAATTTGTGATTACTGCAATAGTTGCATAGGGTATTTGTAATTCTTTTGCCAAAAATGCCTCTGGTGATGATGTCATTCCTGCATATGAACATCCAAGTCGTTTGAATGCTTCTATCTCAGCAGGTGTCTCATATCTTGGGCCATTAACCACAACTATTGTACCTCCATCCACTACATTCTCTCCAAATTCTCTACATACATCTATTATCTCATTTCTGATGTCTGTATCAAATGGAGTACTCATATCAGTATGAACTACACCCGATAATTCTTCCCCTTTATTGGTTACAACTTTGAAATCAGAACCATCAAAGAATGTATCTTTTCTACAACTTGTATAGTCGAATATTTGATCAGGTACTGCTAATGTACCCGGTTTATTATCATAATTAAGTGAACCCACTGCATTAGTAGCATATATTTTCTTTACACCAAGTGTATGTGCGGCATATATATTTGCTCTATAATTTATCTGACTTGGAGGAATAGAATGCCTGTTTCCATGCCTTGGTATGAATACCACTTCTTCACCATTTATCTTCCCTATATCTACATTTACCTCACCAAAAGGTGTATCTATTTTTTTAACAATTGCATTTTCTATGAATTTATAGAGGCCAGAACCTCCAATTACTCCTATCATAAATAATATAAGATTTTGCTTTAATTAAAGATGGGTATAGTAAAATATCTTATTGTCGTGAATATGATTAAAGAGAGATCATCGTCATGGTTTTATTGACATATTTCAGCCTGCGAATTGATTTGATCGTGATATCCTTGATTTGATTGGCATTCTCAGTTTCTATACGAATTACCAGATCATACACTCCATATGTTCGATGTATCTCAGTTACTTCTTTTATATCTGCTAACTGATCTATTAGTGTATTTCTTTCAACTTCATTTGCTAAATTAATTAATAGGTAAGAGACTATTTTATCTACTTTTTTCATATTATTCACTAATTTAGTGTTGTTTCATATTAAATAAAAATTTTGGCTACAACGTTAATAGTAAAGTAAATTTTTGAACGATTAAATTACTCTATTTTGAAATTCTTCAGAGTCTCCTCAAGGTGTAATGCCAGATTCGCAAGCTGTTGTGTAGCTGCACTCATCTCTTCCAAAGTTGCTGCCTGTTCTTCTGCACTGGCAGATACTTCCTCAGAACTTGCTGCTACATCTTCAGACACTCCTCTGATTTGAATAATTGATTTGGATATATTTTGTTGACTTGCTTTTATCTTGTTCTCTACCTCAAATAACAGATCTCCAATTGTCTCATTGTATGTTCTTGTATCATCTGATAGTCGTCTTACATTGTTTGCCACAATTGAGAAACCTTTTCCTGCTTCACCTGCTCTCTGTGCCTCAATTGATGCATTCAGTGCGAGTAAATTTGTTTCCTCTGAGATCTCATTTATCAGTTCAAGAGAATCAAATATCTGCTCGAAAGATTCGTTAATAATATCCTGCTGTTTCTTCTCTGCTTTTGATGCATCTTCTACTTTTTCTACCTGCTGTTGTGAACCATGTGATATACTTTCCATGATTGAGGATATAGCTCCAGAGGATGAACTGACCTCAGATGAGCTAGCAGCAATTTCTTCTGCATTGCCTGCAACCTGCTCACTTGCCTGTAATATACTACGAATAAGGTTCCTTAGTTGTTCCAACATTTTTGCAAAAGATAGGTAAAATGGATGGAAAATATCTGATGATGATGACTTTGTGAAGAAATCAGGTGTTCTTAGATCTCCCTGGGCCACCACAGCTGCTACATGATTTAATTGAGATATATGATCTCTTAATACAGTTGTGAAATTATTAGTTATTATTATAATCAATACAAGGCTGATTATCCATGTTAGCCCAATATTTACTATTGCCTCTGGGTTATCCGCTGCAAGATTACTGCCCACACTAAGCCCAACCCATGCTGTGGGCATAAATAATAGAAGTACTCTCATTATTAGCCGAAAAGTGAGTGAATCAGATTTTTCTCTTTTTATTACTAGAAAATAAATAGTAACAAGACCTGCGATTGCTGCACCTGAAATTAAAAATATAAACAAATTGGACCATTCTGTTCCAAGCCACTGATTATTGTCTATGATTGCCATATATCGAATTCATCAACTGTGATTAAATACTTCGCGAGTATTTCTCTATCTCAAGCTCAATTTTATTTTTTTTTAATACAATTATTGAAGAATTATTGATGTCTATTTGCTATAGTTTTCTGCAAGATTTGCAAGAGCTCTCACAGGCTTTCCAGTCATACCTTTGGGTTGATAATCTTCCACAGATGTTGTCCAAGCCACACCTGCAATATCCAGATGTGCCCATCTCTCCAATTCAATGAATTCTCCAAGAAATATTGCAGCAGTGCATGAGCCACCAGCTCTTCCACCGACATTGTTAAGATCTGCAAGTGGTGTTTTCAACTGTTTTCGATAACTCTTATCCAATGGCATTCTCCAGAATTTCTGATTGGTATTGATACCCGCATTATCAATTTCTTTCCATAGATCGTCAGATCTACTGAATGCACCGATATACACATTTCCAAGTGCAACCATCATCGCACCTGTGAGTGTTGCAAGGTCTATCACAGTATGTGGTTTGAATTCCTCTGCATACACCAGTGCATCTGCAAGTATTAATCTTCCCTCTGCATCAGTGTTATCAACCTGTATTGTTTTACCATTAGATGCAGTTACCACATCAGATGGATTGGTAGCCTTTGAAGATGGCATATTCTCTGCTAGTGGGGTTAATCCAATAACATTTACCTTTAATTTATTAGCAGCTATTGCATACATTGCACCAATGACTGCTGCTGCTCCACCCATATCTCCACGCATGTTACCCATACCGGCTGATGGCTTTAATGATATTCCACCCGTATCGAATGTTATTCCCTTACCAACAAGCACAAGTGGCTTATCCCCTTCTTCTCCTCCGTTATACCTCATTTCTAGAAATTTAGCAGGTCTATCTGTACCCTCAGTCACTGAGAGGAAAGAACCCATTTTTCTCTTTCTTGCCCATTTCTCATCATGAATTTCTACCTTGGTATTATCAAACTCTTTGAGAAGCTCTGCTGCATGTTCTGCAACATAGGTTGGTGTTGCGTAGTTGGATGGTAGCTCTGCGAGTCTTCTAGCGTGGTTCTCACCAGTTGCTACATTAATTCCTTTGTTCCATGCTTTCTCATCATTTCCAACAAATGTTATCTGATCCACTGTTTTCAGCTTGTCTAGATCCATTGTTTTCAACTCATCAAATCGATATAATCCAAGTATAACTCCCTCTGCCGTACTCATTGCATCTCCATTCAATGCTTCAATTGCAATATTTTTCACTCCAAGATCACGAAGTGCACGAGAGCCAAGTGAGGCCATAACTCTTATTTTTTCATGATCTACTTCTTCTTTCTTGCCCAATCCTACGAGTAGCACTCTTTTTGATGTAACTCCTGAGACATTGTATAGCATAAGTTTTTGTTTGAACTTTCCGGTGAAATCACCAAGAGAAATGATTTCCTTGATTGCATCATCGAATGATAATGAATTACTATCTTCATAATAAGCAACAATAATACCATCAGTTGAGATTGAACTGATTGTATCTGAACTTGTTTTGAATTCCATAGATCATTAATTAAACTATACAATTTAAATAATGACCTCAGAGTAATATATTTTTGATTGAGATTAGTTATTAGGATTTAATGTGAATTATTATTTGCTGATTACTATATTTTACTATGCAATCAAACCATTATCTCTGAATTCATCAATCAGATAATTGACAAATTCAGGGTTGTAGGAAGCAACTACTGAGTATCCTTTTTTGAATGTATCAAGTTGGATTGTGGTGATATCATTGTATTTCTCATCTAAAAATGTAAATGCACCACCTACTGCCTCGATTATTATTTTGCTTGCGATAAAATCATGTGCACGCAATACTCCTCTAAGATCAATAAATGCATCATTTATACCTATGACTGTTATTGCCAATTCCCATGCAGCAGAACCTAGACTTCTCAGTGAGTATTTTTCCTGAAAATCAAAGAAATATCTTTTTGCAACCTCTCCATATGCATAGAATGATATCTGTGACATGCGATTATTGAATGATGAATTAGTGTTATGTACTTTTATTGGGTCTCCATTGAACCATGCACCTACTCCTTTGACAGCGAAGAATAAATCCTCTGAGTACAGATTTAAAATGGCTGCTCTTGAAAGATTTTCTAGATTTGGATTTCTCACATATTTCCCATATGCCACAGATATACATCCTATTGCCAAACCTTTTTTGTAATTCTGAGAACCATCCAAAGGATCTAACAAGAGTATGATCGCTTCCTCTCCTTTTGGATCATCTCCAAATTGCTTCACACCACTTTCTTCGGAGAAAAGTATTCCTGATACTCCTTCAAGTTCCAGAGTTTTTAGAAAAGTATTCTCTGCCACTAAATCAGCACGAATCGCCATTTGTCCAGAAGCATTGATATAGGCTTTACGCACCATCTCTTCTCTATTGTTTCCCATGATTGATTGTTTTGCCTTGTTCAGAGCTTTATTTACCTTCAAATCCAGGGTAATAGTCTCAGTGTATAACCACATGCTTCAACAAGTTATTGTACTATTACTTCTATGTAAATCTTGTCAATAAATTATGTTTAAACATAATAATAGTCAAAATATAATGTTTTCACTTTGTTCTTTTAATGATATGGTACCCGAATTTAGTCTTTACGGGATCTGAGATCTCATTTTTATTGAGTGCAAATGCTATTTTCTCAAATTCTTTCACCATCTGACCTCTACCGAATTCTCCTAGATTTCCACCTTTTTTTGCAGATGGACATGTACTGTACTGTTTGGCAAGGCTGGCAAAATCTTTTCCTTCATTTAACAATTCTTTCACCATCAAAGCTTCACTTTGTTTCTTAACCAATATATGTCGTGCACTTACTTTATTAGCCATAATTTTTATTAATAATATTAATTGATTAAATCTTTTAGTTTTAAAAATATTAATTTTGATAATTTAGTTATTTTATTTGAATTCTAATGCTCTGGTTTAAAGCCTCTTTGGAATACAAAAATACCATCCATAAATGTTTTTGGACTTTGTCTGCGTTTACCACGCTGTCTGGTAAGTTCCTGGATATTGGCACATGTCTGACCTACATCTTCTTTGTCTATTCCACTGACGATTACATCCTCACCATCTACCTTAACATTTACCTTACCTAGAATATTTGCAAATCTGGGCTTTCTACCACCATAAAGGTTCTCAATTTTCACCAATTTTGTTTTCTTATCTACTGAAACTCTGATTGGGAAATGGCTGAAAACTATCTTCATTTTGTATTCATATCCTTTCAAAAGACCATCAAACATATTGTTGATGTGGCTTCTAACAGTATTCAACAGTGCTTTATCCTTCTTACGGGGATAATATGCAGTCAATATGATTTTATCATCAACCTTGGTCATCTCAATTTTAGTGTGTGCAAAATCTCGGGTGAGTTCACCTGATTTTGCCTTTACAGTGATTGAGAATCTATCAACCTTGACAGAGGTTATTCCCTCGGGGATCTGAATTTCAGTTACTATTCTTCCTAATACTACCATTCTTATTCACCTCAGTATACATAGGCTAGTAATCTACCGCCTGTGTGCAACTTAATTGCTTCATGCTGGCTCATAACTCCTTTAGGTGTTGATAAGACCAGTATTCCAAAATCAGCTGCTGGTAAGTATTTTTTCTCGAAATCCAATACCTGAGAAACTTTGATTGGGAAACGAGGCTTGATTACTGCTGTCTTATTGATTCGACCGAGTAGTTGAACAAGGAATTTACCTCCACGTCCATCCTCTATTCTCTCGACCTCACCAATATAGTGGTTTTTCTGTAAAGTTGCCAATACATTCTGCAGTAGATTGGAGGTTGGATGTAATAAAACTTCCTTTCTACCTGCTTGTTCATAGTGATAAATTTTCACTAGTGCGTCATTGAGTACATCCATCTGCATATACTATCCACCTCTTGCTCCTGTCTTTTTGAATCCCAAAGCTGGTGCGATCTCTCTAAGACAGCGTCGGCAGATTAGTAAATCCGCACGTCTGATAACTCCTCTGTAAGTATTACATCTCCTGCAAGGTCTTGTACCTTTACCATGAGAGCGTACTTTTTTAGTTGGGTTTTTCATATTCGATTTCTCCTTACCTAGTTCTAAGTTACAAAGATTCAATTGAATCTTTAACTTAAGTGCAGGATATACTAGCTATATAGTTGATATATTTATAATGATATATAGAGCCACTGAATAGAAAGCTATCTTGTCATATTTTTTGTAAAAGTAATGTTTCATATATAGTGCTCTTTTTACCTCATGACACAAGGTTGCTAATGAACCCAATTATAATTGTCAGTACAATAACTATACCCACACCTAAAATTATTGTGAACCCAAAATTCAGTGATTTTATTCCCCGCATAAACTCTTTGATATCATTTCCAGATGTTGTTATTATGTTGAGAAAATTCTTCATCGGTGCGAATAATGCAAGTGCGATAACAATGAATAGGATACCAACTATTATCTCTCCTGTTTGAACAGGATCAATCATTCCCTGAATTAGAGTGATAACTCCGGTTACCAGCAGGCTAATTGTGAGAAATAATAGCATTAATAAAAATCTCAGAAATACATCATTCTGTTCGTCTGTAAACTCATACTCTGTCATTCTTCACACCTTTGCAATTATTAACAGGAATTGTAATATTCCTATAAGTGAAATCAATCCTGCAATTATTGCGAAAGCAAGATTAAAATCTTTCATACCCACAATTAATTCCTCTATATCTGTTCCTTCACTCTCTGCAATTGCTTTGAAATTATCTGAGGGTCTGAATAGAAAGAATGCAATTACTAATAGGAAAAGAAATTCTATCAGCATCACAACTCCATGGAAATTAGATTCGTTTGACAGGGATATAATTGATGATATTATTCCCAGTATTGATCCAAATGCAAGCACCAAGCTGAGTATAGCTATTTTATTCCCAAATAACCATATCTGCTCGGCTTTCTCATCGTCGAATTCATACATCTAAAGCTGTTTATTCATCTGTATATTTAAGGATTCTATCAAGCAATACTTATGTTGATGATAATAATTATTATTTTTTTTACTTTTACTTTATATTGTTAACTATTTAATTGAATAGTGCTAGGAATTAGATAAGCTCAATATCGTATTTATCCACAAGCCATGCTTTTGTGTCTTCAGGTGTGAGTGTATGCTTTCTACCAACTTTGGCAGTTCTGTACTTCCTCTTCTTGACACGATAACCTGCTCTGGACATCTGAACTGTGACATCCATACCAATGATACCAAGGTTGGGATCATAATCAGCTCCTTCACCAGGAATATCAATATGCTCTGTGATGCCAAATCCGAAATTCCCCTGACGATCAATTGATCTCTCCTTGAGTTGATAATTTTTTGCATGGAAGAAACGCATTAGCATCTCATATGCATGATTACCACGAATTGTTACTGTACATCCCATAGGCTGTCCTTTACGAACTCCCCATGCTCTCCAAGTATTTTTGGCAATTGTATCTGCTGGTTCTTGACCAGTGATATTTCTGATAATTGTCTTTGCACGTTGTAGAGGTGGTCCTGCAACACCTAATGATACGTTGACTTTGACACTCTCAATTTTAGGTCTGAGCATTGGTTGCTCTTCCCATTTTTTCTTTAATGCTTCTATATTGGCTGACATTTTAATACTCCAACTCCAGCTTATCTATCACAAAGATATAATCCAATGCAGTTCTGAATTCCTCACCTGCATGTTCATCCTTTATGATTACTTCAGATGCTTTGGGTCCGAATCTTTTCTTGATCTCAGAGATAACTCCAAGTTTACCCTGGTGTCTACCATCTGTTACCATAACTCGACTTCCTTCTTCAAGAGCATAGACTTCCTTAATTTTCTGATCAGGTATTGATATTTTAATTGAGTTCTGTACTTTGATTCCATCTGCTGCTTTATCTCCATTTTCAAGTAGGATATTTCTACCATCATGTAATGAGATCTGTGTTTTTCCACCCTTGAGATTTCTTTTTCCAATTACTTTCAATACTTTGAATGTAGCCTCTTTCTCGCTTATCTCTTTGACAATAAGTTTATTTGAAGTATGTAACTGTACTCTGTATCTCAAATCTGTATCTGCAAATGTGACAATATCCATATGACCCACAGGGAGCTTCTCCTTCATTCTTGGCTTTCCATCAACTAGTACTTTCTTGGAATTAAGTATATTCTTGGCTTCTTTTCTATTTTTCGCTACACCCAGAACATCTCTTAGAAGGATAATCAAAGGCATACCATATGTTTTTGAATGAGCACCGGGTAGGATCTTTGGTACCCAAACAGAACCTTTACGATTAATAGGCCATGTTGTAGGTGCAGAAATCCTCTTCTGATGCTGTTTTTTACCTGCTTTTGTCATTATTCTTCATCCTCCTCTACGAGCTCTAGATCATCCGATTCATCGACAATCTCCTCATCATCCTCTTCAGATATATCATCATCTAACTCAATCTCCTCAACCTCATCCTCTTCTGCATCCAGAATGGCGAATTCAGCATCAAGATCATCTTTGATAGATTCATCTTTGACTCTTCTCTTAATCAATCTCTTTCTGAAGTCGTCTTTCTTGGTCACATACTTGGTTATCATAACATTGGAAGGATGAATTGGTACTGGTATCTCAGTTTTATCTGTCTTTCCACGAGTGATCTTCTGTATATGAAGTCTCTGTTTGCTTGGAATAACCTTTGTAACTTTACCAGATTTACCCTTGAAAGCACCTCTCATGATGGTGACAGTATCTCCCTCTCTTACAGGAAGTGTTCTGAAGCCTTTGGCTGCTCTTAAGTCTGGACTTAACATAGCAGATACTAATTTATGTGCTTCGTTTTTAGGAGCGGTGAAATTATATTTCCTCTGTTTTTTAGGTTTTATACTCTTTGGTCTCATAATCTCGTCTCCTACACTACAATTGATGCGATACCACCAATACGTGGCCATCTTGAGATAGCTTCACGTGCAACGGGACCTTTGGCCTCGTTCGATCTTGGATCTCCAGAGTCATTCACAATGACTACTGCATTATCCTCGAAAGAAATGATCTCACCACTCTCTCGAGTGTATGGTCTTTTCTGACGAATTACAATTGCTTTGACTATCTGTCTACGCATCTTTGGATTACCTTTCTGTACTGAGACAATTACCATGTCTCCAACAGTGGCTTTTGGATATGTATTGAGACGTCCGGAATATCCTGCAACTGAGATGATCTTCACAACTCTTGCTCCAGAATTATCTGCAACTTTTATTTTAGAACCGTTTTGTAAACCGAATGCAGTCTTCACTCTTGGTGTTCCTGCTGCTTTTCTCTTTGCCATTCAAATCACCTAATGTTTTGCATCCACCTTCTCAATAACAACAAATGATACATTTCTTGCCAGTGGTCTGGTTTCCATTGCCCTTACAATATCTCCCTGCTTAACATCCAAACATGCTGGTAGTTTAGCTGATATTTTACCGTGCCTTCTCTCATAACGATCATATTTCTTGATCTTATAGAGATAATCTCGCCTGATGACAACTGCACCAGTCATTTTATCTGATACGACATAACCCTCGATTATCCTTCCATGGACTGGTAGGGTACCATGAAATGGGCAAAGGTTGCTGTCACATTCTCTAGTTGGCATCTTAACATCGACACCAATATTTCTTGCTTTTTGCATATAGCATTTCCTCTTGAAAGTATAACTCATTATGTGTATAAAGAAATAACCAACTGATCGGTTCTATTTGATGAATATTCATCGAGGAATGTGGACCGTGAGACCTGACATCTCTATCTGGCTAATTTCCAAGTCAGGAACATGAGTATTATACTCAATCTTTACTCTAGAACAAACTAATATAAATAAATAGGTGTTTTACAATTAGAATGTTATTGTTGTGGTGATAATTCGTATGCCACTCTCAAAATAATGACACTCCACAATTTGAGGTACTTAATCAACTAATCAATACATATTCACCATGATTTTAATCTTCTTTTAGCCCGTGTCTTGTGCTTCCCAAGCAATAAACTACCATCTATCTTAATATTTGGTTTAAATAGAAAAATACCATCTGCTTTGGAAATCCAAATCTCTTTGGTCTCTCTATCATCTAACTCACTATAAATACATATCATATTCTTACTCTCTTCCTTAATTTTACCTCTAATACCAATAATCTCCATATTTTTATGTGATAACACAACAACTATTTTTTTTTCAAGGGGATAATTCAAGATCTCTAAGATCTTATTTCTGATAGTTGTCATTCATTCTGTTCTTCATTCATTATTGTTAGAAATCTAGCGATTGTCTTTCGTAATTCTGTTATCTTTCCGGTATCATCTATTGATCCACCAGCACTTAACTGAGCATATTTCTCACTTAGTTGTGCTCTGTACTCCTTTAATCTATTATTTCTAGCTTCAGGTGTCAATTTTCTGATTTCTTTCATTCTTATTACTGCCATAATTATTCCTCCAGGTCCTCCAATTCATCCTGCTCTTCACCAAGTGCTGCAGTAGCCTCTTCTGGTATCTCATCTGTGAATTCCTCGGATAGTTCTTCTAGCTCTCCAAATTCTCCAAGTTCCTCTTCAATCAATTCAGTATCTTCTACCAGATCTTCTGCTATTAGATCACTTGTTCTTGTGATTTCACGGGATGTATGTGTTGGTTCTGCAATGATGTCTACTTCATCAGGTAATATTGCATCTCCACTCATGATTGCAACAAATACACCGAGTACACCTCTTTTTATCTTTGCAGTGGCATATCCTTTTCCAACATATCTCTGAGCAATATCACCTGTTTTGGCTACATATCCTTCTCTGAAATTCTCAACTCTTGCTCTTTGTGATGTGATCTTACCTGAGATCATTATCTCACAACCCAATGCTCCAGATGCCATGATCCTTCTCATTGCACCATATGCGGTTCTTCTGAAATGTCTTCCTCTCTCCAGAGATGAAGCTAATCGGTAAGCCATCACACTTGCGTATTTTTCTGGATCATCTACACTCTCAACCTCTAATTGTACTTTATTCTCATTGAGTATCTTTCTTACACCTTCAGATAGCATCTTGATATTTTTACCTCTTTTACCAATTGCTAATCCTACTCGGTTTGCATAGATTGTGATCCTTGTCTGCTGTCCTGCTGTATTATAATCTAAATAGGCATATTCTGCAGGTCCCAGTTTATCTTTGAAGTACTCATCAAGTGTAACCTGAACTAGTCTTCCTTCTGTAAAGCTTTTAATTGCATTTGGCATTTATTTAAATCTCCTCTGCGGCTAACTCAATGTGAGTCAATATGTTCACTTTGGGACTGGATGATCCAAAAGCCCTTGGGAAAATTCTCTTGATCTTCCTCCCTTTCTGTGCTGCTGCATGAAAGAGCAATAAACGATCAACCTCTAAATCCTTGAACTCTGCATTCTTCTCTAATGCTTTAACCACCTTCAAAATCTCTCCTGCCGCTTTCTGTGGATATCTACCCACATCCCAACCTTTTAAGTCTGAACGATGCCCAACTTTTTTGTGATGCCTCTTAAATGGCACTGATCTCTTCATATCCACTACCTCTTCCAGATAGTCTATTGCTTTAGATACAAGCATACCTTTAATTGAATTACAAATCTCTCTAGAATGTTTAGGAGATATATTCAATTCACGGCCACTTGCAATGACGGTCTTATCAGGGTCAAGGCCACTGACAGAATAGCTGAATCTCGACATATTTTAATTATCCCTAATCTTAGGAATCCATTTTAGTTTTAAAGATTTAAGATATCGATCGCGCTTAATCGTGGAGAACGTTGATTGATTTTTAGTATTGATAATGGATACTTGATACACTTTAATAGTATTGTTACATATTATAATAATTCGTTATATGATTTTTTATTGATCAATTCCCATATTTAAGAGAAGTATTTCCACTTTTTTTGCAAAAATAAAATCGCAAAGTGTAAATCCAGCCTGTTTACTTACTCTTGTCTCATGTGTTGATACAGCAAATATCACATGATTATAATCTAAGGTTAACCTAGGGTGATGATCCTGTATGTCTGCAATTGCAACAATGGAATTCAAAAAGCCAACTGCTGCATTGAATGTTGGTAATTTAAAATTACGGGTTAGTTCATTATTTTTTATCTTCCAATCGCTATGTAGTTCTGATAGATAATTGAGTATATCATCTTTATTCAGGGTATGGGAGAGAGTAGTCTCTGGAATGCAGTTATTATTTAATTTACTCATAAAATACAATTAACAATCTGATTTAAGTAAGTTTTCATTATAGCAGGATATTGCAAATTCAGAACATGGGGTTGTAATAGGCCATGTAGTACTGATTGACAGTATCTTTGATATCTGCAATTGAATCCATTATTGCACAGCAAAGACAGTATTCCTCACGGATCTCATCCATCTTACCCTGTAATAGTGAATAATCTTCATCTTCAAGTTTATTAGAGAAATTACATGCATAAATCAGAGTTATTAACGATAATATATCTTCATTATTCTCATCAGTGTTTATTGCCTCACTTATGTGAAGATTCAATTCATCTATTGTCTTTTCATTGAGAATACTGTATGATACCTCCTTGAATAAAATAAATCTTTTACGTTCTGATCTACTGATCACTCCATCGAGGATTAATTTCTCAACAGTTTCCTCTTTCACAATAGAAACCATATCCATTGCATGTTTCAGCCAATAGGTGAAATCATTTGTTTCTTTGTATTTTATCATATCAAGCAAGGTATTATCTGTTGTGTTATCTGTTGAAGTATAATTATTAAAGATAATAATATTGTCATCATCAAGAATAATATGTTTACCCAAAAGAAGATCAATTAATTGTGCAGTAGCTAATCCTACACGAAAATTGAGCGTATTTGGTATCTTTCCGTCATTCATATTTATTGCAATCAATAAAAATTTCTCACGTGTGTTTAATTCATTCATATTCACGTAACAATAGCATATTCTCATATATTAAAGCACTGCTGAGCAGAATTCAGGTTATATAAAATAATTATAAAAAAAAAACAAAATTCTATTTTGAATGAGAAATATCCAAAATTTATCTATAATTATCGTATATAAAAGCAGAAGCAATTATACGAAAACTGATCAGTAAAAATGTTTGATTTTATTTGGTGGCACTATTTTATCCATATCAAGTGCTTCTGTATTTGAATAGCTGTAGTTGTTCTCAATAATGATCTTGTATGCTTCTTCAAGGCTTTTAGGGCCTGTATCCTCAAGTAATTGTTCATAACTATCAATTACAAAATAATTTGTCTGGAGATTGGTGAAATCATAGTCTGTACGCATTGCTCTTTCCAGATCAAATTCTATTCTTCTGGGCTTATCAGATTCAAGAGAATATATACTCTCCTCTTTTGATGATTGTATTCCAGCACCATATATACGTAGGCCATTTTTGGTTGATATCAGGCCAAATTCCACTGTGAACCAATAAACTCTTGCCAATGCAGTTGATACATCAATACCTGTTTTCTCAGTCAACTTCATTGCTTTTTGTGCCTCTTTTCCGTATTGCTGTACATAATCCGCAAAAACAGGATCCACAAGCATTGGTAGATGACCAAAGATATCATGAAATGCATCCGGTTCGACTATGTAGTCCATCTGCTCTCTACTTCTGATCCAATTGGTCACGGGGAATTTCTTATTGGCAAGATATTTGAAAAAATGTTCTCCTGGGATAAGCCCTGGTACTGGTACTGTTTCCCATCCTGTTGTGGATTTCAATAGATCTGAAAGTTCATTATAGTTGGGCATTTTACTCCTCTCAATCTCTAAATGTTCCTGGTTATCAAAAAATTCAGGTACTGATCGTTTTTTCAGTATCTTCATCTGTCGATCAAACAGTTCTCGCCAGATACGGTGATCATCATCCGTGTATGTCTCATATGCTCTTTCCTCCCGATATCCCATTCTCTCCAATTCTTCATTTTCTTTGAATCTGAAAGAAGGCAGTTCTTCATTAGTCATAAGGAATTAAATCATATATACGTTTTAATATTTTCTAATGAAGTGAACTTGATTTGAACCATCGAATAAAAAAAAAGAATCTGTAAATAAAGGAATAAAGAGCTTGAGGTATCTATTAAATTAAATAATGTATTACTTTATATGGATACATGAATAAGTTGACCATGTTGGGTACTGGAAATGCATTCTCTCATTCTGCCGATAATCCCTCTGCATTTTTACTGGAGCATGATGGCTATAAAATGTTACTTGACTGTGGTCCATCCATACTACCATCACTGTACCGGATGGGGGTCAATCCAGATTTAATTGATGCAATATATATCAGCCATCTACATCCAGATCATTATTTTGGAATATTATTCATGTATCTGGATCTGTATTATGCCTATGATCTTAAGCAAGCAATTACCATCTATACCCCAACAGGTGGTAAAAATCTGATATTAACTAATCTGAGAAATATGTATTCAGATAAAGAATGTGATAAACTATCTGAGATATTTGTATTTGATGAATTTGATCTGATGAATAAAGAGTTCAGTAAAGGAACTATTGAGACAATAAAGGCGGTTCATGGTGCAAATGCACGAATGTTAATTCTTACGCTGGATAGTGGTATTAAAATTGCTTATTCCGGAGATACTGCTTTTGACCTGGAAATGTATAAAAAATTAATCCACTGTGATTATGTGTTGCATGAAGCAACCACTTTTGATACTTTTATTCCTAACCATACACAATTAGTTGAGATAATGGAGTACAAAGATATAATTCCTGCTAGTTGTACTGTTTATCTGATACATCATGATAATACAGTTGTCGATAAAATAGATTTCGTGAACAGTAATTCATCTAGAATAATAATACCACGAGATTTTGATGTGATTGATCTGGGTGTTTAATATGAGGGTGGTGATCTCAGCAGGTTCAAATATCAATCCATTGGTAAATATTCCAAAAGCAATAGAAAAAATTACCTCTGAACTGCAAATTCTAAAAATATCCAAATTTTATGAAACCAGTGCAATTGATGCATCTGGTAAAGAAATTCATGATAGTAAATTTATTAATTTCGCAATACTGATTGAAACAGAATTGGATCCAATCTCACTTAAATTTGATATACTTAGAGGGATAGAGAAATCTCTTGGAAGAATAAGGTCTGATGATAAATACATTCCAAGACCGATTGATCTTGATGTTATATATTACGGTGATTTGGTGATTGATGAGGATAATATCTGCATACCTGATCCACATGCGATTGATTTTGCTCATATAGCAATTCCTGTGAATGACATAGTTTCAGAATACATACATCCAATTACTGGTCAAACAATGAATGAAATTGCAAGTAAATTTGATAAAGAATTGAAAGTAATTGATATCTGAACTGAATATGTAATCTTGTTGCAATTCTCTCAGAATTTATTGCAAAAATAGAATTACATGGAAATAATTGTAAAGTATGATATTTTTTGTATGTTTATAATATTTTTATTTTAATGGTACATACATTGAAGATCTAGTTGCACCAACACCTGGTGTTGAATGTTTAACAATTTTTCTTGCATGTGCATATTCCGCGAAGTATGTACCAATTTTATCAAGAGTTAACTCTACATCTACAAATTCTTTACCATTGTATACTCCAACTGTTAGACCAACAAATTCGGGTAGTACAATAAATTCTCTTCTGTGTGTCTTAACTTTGATTTCTTTACCTTTCTCAAGTGCAAGTTTTGCCTCTCTTAATTTCCCAAGAAGTTTCTTACGCTCATGATCCCAGTACTGAGGTCTTAATAATGATCTGCGTTGTCTTGCAGGTAATAGTTCAACAAGCTCATCTAAAGACATGGCCTGCAACTCTTCTAGTGTCTTACCTCTGTAAAAGCTCTGTTTTCTCTGACTCATATTAATCTACACACTTGATTTATTTTATATTAATATAAATATAGAGATTCTTTACACACTTATCGCGAGATAAGTTAACCTAATCATTCAGACCATTTATCTGTCTTATACTTTAATAGTTCGTGTTTAATTATTAAAATATGGAACATGAAATATTAGATTCAATTGCACTGAATAACTCAAGAAATTTATTGGAATACCCTGATGATGCAGTTGCAATTCCTATTATGGACAGGTTCATGGTGATCAATATAGATGGTTGGGTTGCATCTACTGATCGTCCAAATGGTATGGATACGGTTTCATGTGGATACAGAGCAACAATCAATGCGATATCAGATATTATTGCAAAGGGTGCAATACCAAAAGATATTATTGTTTCACTATCAACTACTGATAAAGATGATGTCCCCTCGTATTTATCAGGTGTAAAATTGGTTGCTGATAAATACAATTTGAATTATCTCGGTGGTGATCTAAATCAGTCGGAAGATACAGTCATTGATATTGTGGCAATAGGTATGGCAGACCGATTGATCAAGCGAAGTGGTGCAAAAAGAGGTGATATCGTATGCTGGATAGGACCTGATTTTGGTACTACTGCTGCTGCACTTGGAATATTACTGAATAATTGGTCTGGAAGCAGATCTATTGCTTTGAAAATTATGAACCGGCCAGAGTTATTTTTTGAGTTTATTGAATATGTTGATCTACTGAATATCAGCTCTTCCATAGATTGCAGTGATGGACTGGCAAGTAGTCTATATATGCTTGCAAGCTCTTCCAATGTGGGTATGGAACTATTTGAACTGAAGAGTAATAATTGGGTGGAAAAAATAGCCTGTGATAATGGCCAACAGCTTACAGATCTGATATTCTATGGTGGTGAGGAATTGGGTATTATATTCACATGTGCAGATCAAAAATTACCGGATAATGTAATTCAAATTGGTAAAGTGGTTGATGGTGACAAGATAATGCATCAAGGTGAGATTATAGAGAATAAAGGATGGGAACATTTTGTGCACAAGTGATACCCATTTTGTTTCAATCAGTTTTATTTTCTAATATAAATATGTTATGTAATCTAGTAAACGACCTAGAAGAAGGAGACTTCTTGTGGTAGGTTAAATGCTGAATAGAATCGGTATCACAATAAAATTCACAGTCACATCTGCACCAACTGAACCTGCACCAAAAGAATAATTTGGCCCTGCAATTCCATCAAATGAATGTCGAATTGTGAATGTGCCATCTATTCCTGTTGCTGTTACTGATGGTGAGATAATACTCTCCATCCTTCTCAACCTCAGTGTGAACTCAGAATCCTGAATTGGAAAATCAATCACTCCTCCACCGGCATATGTTTCAAAATAGATCTGCACAACTGTTATGGTAACAACATAAACATCATTAGGTACTGTTGCAGTTCTCACAATATCCACCCTTGCACGTGAATACATCTCATAATGTGCATTATCATATCGGTATGATACTTTGGATACAAAATTAGTATTAATACTTGAACTGTCATTCTGTATCATACTATCTTCATTGGCTATTCTACTCAAATAACGATCATTTGCCTCATGCTGAAATGTACCATCTATATCAATCATAAACAATCCCATATTTGCAGTGAAATTATTACCAACTATTGTATTCGCACTATCATATACTCCTACTTTTAGTGAATAACCATTATTCACGTCATATTTTGCATTGTTGGATATTACATTAATCCTTGTCTGTGCATCTTTAGGAGAAGACGCAAGATCTTCCATCTCATTCTCAATAGATAGTAGAATGAATTCCTGATTGGTACTAAGAGTACGTGCATTGTATCCCAGTACAGTTGGCGATATCTGGCTGTATAATATACCCATCGATACTATCATCATGGCAAATATAATCATCGTTGCCACAATATTTGCAACTCCACGTCTATTTCGAATTATTCGATACACAATATATTTGTATTTTTTCTGCTATTTTATGCTTATTACGCGTTAGTAGCTAGATATACTTTATTTTTTGAAAAAATCTCATATTATATACATCAGTCATCTATGATTGAATTAATTCAATATTCATGTATTTGTAGTTATATTTGTTATTCATTTATTATAAAAACTCATCATCTTATTTGTACATACGAATTTTAAGTTGTGAAATTAATCAATTTCACACGCTCTGGTGAGATGATGTCACCACTACTCCATTGAATGTGTTTTAATACATTCTCTGGGGCTACTTTTCCCATTATATTTATTGCTCCATTAATATCTGCATTTATCTCCACACCACAGCGATTGCACCTGTATAATCCCCTG
>JAJRQD010000077.1 GCA_024280435.1 archaeon
AACTATTTATTGATTCAAATGTATTATTTTTCACGTTTAACAAGTGGATGATCATGCAATAGTAATAAAAATGCAGGTACAAGAATTGGTCGTATAAAGAAAATATCAATCAGTATTGATATGGCTGCGATTAATCCAACTTGTCTGATTATTGTATGATCTCCCCACATGAGTGCAATGAATGATCCAGCCATAACCAATCCTGATGCAACAACAGCAGGTGCAGAATGCTTCACTCCAGAATGCACTGCTTCCTCATATGTATCAAATTTATCCTCCTCTTCCCTAATTCTATTGATTATGAACACATCAAAATCAGTACCCAACCCTAGCAATATCATAATAGATAGTATGTCCACTGCAAGATTGAGGCCTGTACCATAAAAGATTATCCATATAATTGTTCCCATAAATACTGCATATGATGCACCAAGTATAATAGTTATCTCTAATCTTATGGGAATGGTAATTGATCTTAATCTGAAATACAGAAATGCAGAAAGCATGATAAGAGATAATAACAGTAATTTAGGAGTTTCATTTATAAGGTCTGATAATTCACTCTCGATTTTTGCCAGAGAACCAAGTATCTGATAATCCAGTATCTCACTGTCATTCTCAACAAATTCCTTGATAATTGATTTGATATTTGAAGTGGCAGCTAGTACCTCTTTCGAGTTGAGATTATACTTCACCTGTAAAATTATATAGGTTCTGTTATAAACATTATCAGTCAATTCTCTTGCAACAGTAAGAGCGGATTGTCTTGGTATCATTGCAATACTAGTATTTGAGAAATCAATTGGTACACCTAAAGGCCATGCAATAGATAATAAATTGCTAGTATCTCCCGTATCATTCAACCTGTGAGATATTCTATCTATGGTATCAAGTATGGATACAGATACAGGTGGATCAAAATTAACAGTACTTTTATGTGTGAACTCGATGAGTATTTTTGAAAGATAATTCTCAGGATATTTATCATCGATTATGTTCAATGTCTGTTTGGTATTGCTGTTAGTTGCAATGAAATCACCTGAGCTCATAGTCGGATTACTTGCTGCAATAAATAGTAAAGAGATCAATGCCAGAATAAATGCAGATAGAACTATATTTCTTGGAGTAGAGATTGATTTTATTCTGCTTATAAAAATAGAATTTGAAATGTATTTACTATTTTTTCTTATTTCAATTAATCTATCATACAGTGGTAAACTGAACTGATGTTTGAATACATCATATTTTGCAAATAATAAAAAGTATGTGGGTAATAGAAATGATATCAAAGTAACACTTGAAAGTATTCCAATTACAGAGCTCACTGCGAATACATTGAATATTCTTGAACTAGATAATGTTAGTGGGAATAATGTGAGCACGATTGCAATACCCGAGATCTGGATAGAGTGAATAGCCTTATTGTATGCAATCTCAATTGCTTTTTTATAATCAAGAATATTCTCCTCTCTGAATCTGTGTGCAAAGAAAACGGCGTAATTTAGATTTGCACCTAGAATTATTGTAGTTGCCATTGAGAAACCAGAATCATCCATAACAACAAAATATGGTAGAAATTTGAGAATTATTGCCTTTGCACTGAGAGTGGTGAGATAAGATAATAAGATTATACTGACACTGTAATATATATTCTTGAATATCAATAAAAGAATAATTAATCCAATAACTATTGAGATAAGATCTACTCGATGAAATTGAAATGAAAGCGATGTATTTCGCTGTTCATAATAATCAATCTGTGATAGAAAATAGATATCATAGCCAAATTTATTATTCTTATCTAGATCTGAAATATAATCTCTAAAATAGTATAATAATGTATCCAACTCGGTTTTATTCATATCTGGACGCAGTGATATCTGCAATATTATGGAAGTTGGTTTTGAGGTACCATTACTGTTGGTGTATGAAGTCAGATAGAAATCTCTGATTGCATTTGGAAATCCAAGTGGGATATATTCACCAATTATAAAATCATATAATCTGTCTTTTGCCAGTATTATATTTGCAGATGAATTTCCAGAGGCATAGACTTCAGATAAGAATTCATTGCTCTCAGCATTAGAATATCCAAAGAATATATTTGATAGATTATCAATAAGAAATGCTTCATTCCAAATACTATCCACCTCTATCTCATTGATAAATTTGATCAATGATACAAGATTATTACCTGTGAATAGATCTAACCAGTATTCAGTATTTATTTTCCAATCTGAGATTATATTTGAATAGCTATCTACTCCTGGAATACTATTATTGAAGAATATGGATAATTTGGATAGCCAATTATCATAAAACTCTTTTATTACACTTTCAAATCCAAATGGTAAGTATTTTACTTTATTATTCAAGAATACAGTAGTATTGCTGATTGCAATATCAATTGCGTTGTCAACTGAAATATCATATGCATCAGCATATGCTTGAATGAAATACTGAGTGCCCTCCATAACAACAAAACTAGTAGTATTTGCAACTGAAACAGCATAGAATAGATTGAATAGATATGGATTGAGTATCTTGAATGCTTTCTCGAAAATATGCTGTGGAGTACTGAAATCCTTCATTGCATCAGATATTATTGGATCAAAACTTATATCATTTACCAGCATCGCAATCCAATCATATACCTGTTCACTGATTATATTCTCATCTCCATCAATTACCAGTATAAAATCAGTGGAAAGTGATGAATATGATAACACATCATCATCCTCATCTCCAAGTTCTAGTGAAAGATCTAGCGAGATCTGATCAGCTGCATTAAATCCAACAGGTACAGTGAATGAATAGAATATAACAAGTATAAACAGAATGACTTTGTAATTCTTGGAGATCAATGCATAAAATTTCATTTATTAATGGAATTTAGTTAACAGATTATTTTAACTTGTTTAATTGCAAATAAGCAATATAGAACTAAATTAATTGTTTTTGTTA
>JAJRQD010000078.1 GCA_024280435.1 archaeon
CTATATCTCATCGCTGAAATTTATAACTTTGATCTCTCAGTTATTGATTTTATTAACTATGTTCATGCTAGGATTTGTATATTTCAGAAAAATATGGGCTGCAGCAGGAGATGGAGTCATTTACTATCTATTTCTATCAGTGGTTGGAATTATCCAGACTTCTGCAATCATTATGATTGAGAATTATTCTATAACATTGAATGCACAATTATTCAATGTGTTGATCCTTTTCACACTGAATATTTTCATATTGAGAGTTGAGCAGAACCTATCGATTAAAGAGATAAACAAGGTAAAATCCAGAGAGATGGAATATTTCAAACATGTACAGAGGTCCAGTAAATTACAATCATTAGAGACTTACAGTGGTGGTATTGCACATAATTTCAATAATATTTTGACAATTATTGGAGGTTCAATTGAGTTGATGATGCTTGATATTGATGAGGAACATAAGATGTATGAGGATCTTACTCAGATAAATACAGCAGTCAAGAGAGGAAAGAATATAATTTCAAGATTAATCCCCACATTCAGCAAATCTGAGAGTGAAATTAAAGTAAAATCAAATATAAATAATCTGATACTTCACTCTCTTGAGATGTTAGAGAAGATAATCAAATCATCTATCAGATTAGAGACCAATCTCACAGCAAGTAAACAGATATTGATCAATCCAAGTATTGTGGATGAGATTATATTCAATCTGGTATCAAATTCAAGAGATGCAATACTAAAATGTGGGGTGACTGAGAATAAATATATCAAAGTTATCACTAGGGATGTAATATCGAATGATAAAGAGTTCTATGGTAATTTCCTTGAGGATAAACTGTACATAAAAATAGAGGTGAAGGATAATGGTATTGGAATAAACAAAGAGGATCAGGCAAATATATTTGAACCATTCTTCACTACAAACAAGAGCAGAGGACATGGTCTTGGATTATCCACAATACACCGGCTGATAACAAATCTCAATGGCTTTATTTTCTTCGAATCCAGCTTTAATGTTGGCACCACATTTATTATCTATTTACCAGCAATTGAGGATACATATGAGATAGAAACTGTGGGTTATAACAAGGATATTTTATTAAACAACGAGGGCAGCATACTACTGGCAGAGGATGAATTTGTGATCTGTAAACAGATAACTGTGTATCTCACAAAGATAGGCTACAAAGTTGATTATACAGCAAATGGTAAAGAAGCATTGGAAAAATATAGTAGCAGAAAATATGATCTTGTACTATCTGATGTTGAGATGCCTGTAATGTCTGGAAGTAAGTTATATGATAAGATCAGACAAATCAATCCAAATCAGAATTTTATTCTATTCTCTGGATATTTTGATAGATCTCAGGAACTGTTGAAAATCATGGAGAAAGATACTCATTTCAGATTTATATTCAAGCCTTTCAATTTCACTGAACTTATAATAAAAATAAATGAATTGCTTGAATAACACATTGAGTGTATAAATTTATTTTTTCACATATTCATAAATCCCTTGAGATGCTCCTTTTTTTTCTACTCAAGAATTTAATATTTTAAATAAATTGGATGATAATTTTTTTTTTAAGTTGTTTAAATTATGTATTCTCAGTATTCAAATTCGAGCAAATGAAATATTATAATCCATCAAAGGAAGAGTATATTAAACCTAAAAGCTGAAATAGTTTTTTATTTAACGTTAGATGTGGAATTAGTAGACATGATTTTTACACTTACACATCAATTGTTCACTGCTATCTGGATAGGTGGCATGATAATCTATGTTATGATTATTATCCCCACGCTAAAGCATGCAGTACCAAAAAGAGGTGAGAGAAAAAAAATCATAACTAAAATAAATGATAATCTTATTTTTCTTATGTTAATATCCATGATGATGCTGTTCATCTCTGGGTTAATAATAATTCCAGGTGGCCACGATGATCCGATTTTCCTGACTTTTGTCAATGAATACGCCACATATCTCACAATCAAGACGTATCTGTTCTTTTTAATGTTTGTTGTAACTGTTTTTAAGCTGAGTTATGTGGATAGAATGAAGGATCCATTGAAAAAATACAGGAATGTGACGATAATAATTTCTTTGAATATCATTATTGGATTATTGATAATGTATATCAGTATATATCTGAGATATTTGCTTTGAATGTATTTTAATTTGCTTGAATGTATTTTATTCAATTTACTAATAAAAATTATCATCCAATTTGATTACTAATTGTTATTAACAATTGTAAAATTATTTTATAATTTCTATATATTAGACAAAATATTCTTATTTTGATGAATAATTGTATATTTTTAGTATCGAAAAATAAAAAAGGAACTAAATTGTATATGGTATAATTAGTATATCAAAAATATAGTTTATTGTGGAATAGGATTATAAAACATTTCTTTCAAAATTGAAATATGTCTGTAGCAGATATGTTTGTACCCGGTCTTACTTTCAACAAGGAAGGCCTGGCAAAAGTTGGCAAGGACAGTAATTATAATATGTTTGCATATATTCTTGTGATAATATATGCATTGATTATTCCAATTACTGATTATTACAGTGGCGTTATACCACCCGCAAGCGGATTATCTGGTTCCGGGATCTCCGGACTCGGTTTATTTCTCGGCTTATTACTGAAATCATTGATCGATACATTCCTGTTTGTATTCTTTATCTGTTTTGTTGCCAAGAGATTATTCGGTGGCAATCTTGATAAATCAGAGATATTCAGAGTATATGCTGCTTCACTTGTATGGTATTATATTGCATATATACTCAGTCTGTTTATTGAGCTGAGTTTTGGCTTCTTCGTCTTTTTCTTCATCTTTCATATTGTTCTGATGCTTGGATTGACAAAAGCTGATGGATCGCTTGCAATGTGGAAATACTTTCTGATAATAATACTCGCTTTTGTACTTGGAGTTCTTGTGAATCATCTGATTCAGAATTATGTAATACTACTGATCTTCACCTGATTTTAGCAAAATATTTATTAAAATACTAGATTTTTGTAAATTATATATCTTTATCCTGTATAATTCTTTCTTTGAGATATTCTTCTAGAAAATTGCTGATGGATTTGAATTTCTCATAATCACTCTTTATCTGCCGAATACTTTTATTTCTGTATTTTTTAATCAGTGCATCTTTATACTCGGGTATATCTATAAATGATGTACCTTTATTATTTGGTTCTCTGAAGATCAACGCTTCCTTCATTAATTTGTGATACAACTCTTCTCCAAAATCAGTAACAGTATAATTCTTATTCTTCTTATTAGTCGAATCTATTTTTTTAATCAGCTTATGTTCCTCCATGACTGATAATATTGGATAGATTGAGCCGGGAGATGGTATCCAGCCAGAATTGGTTCTCTCGATTATATACTCCTTTATTTCCTGCCCATTGAGCACAATCCGTTCACCATTCTCTAGATCCTGAAATTTTTTCAGTATAATCAGATGAAGAAAACCTCTTCTTACCTTGTTACCCCAGTAATTGATGACTTCATCCTCTGATGTGACCTTCTCATCTATGGTTCTGGATTTCATATTTTCTTGTATATATCGATAATATATAATATTTTTTCTATATTAATGGACATTTAAGTATCTCACCTATTTTTTATCGAATTATCGATATATTAATATATCGAAATACCGATATATAATTCATGGAAACATTACTACTCCTAGGAACTGTATCTATGACACTTGCACTTGCATTCTATACTGCGGGTGTTTGGATAGAGAGATATCAACATCTGAATAAATTAAATCTATCACTATTCTGGCTTGGTTTGGTATTTGATATGACGGGAACTGAGATCATGTCTCAGATTGCAGGCGAGAGCAATGAGATCAGCCTACATCTGGTCACTGGTATGATTGCACTTGTACTAATGCTAGTTCATGCAATATGGGCCACTATAACACTTAAAGTTGGAGATGAGAGGAAGATCGCTATCTTTCATAAATACTCAACAGTGATATGGGTATTCTGGTTAATTCCATATTTCACAGGGCTTGCAATTGCCATGTTACCACCAATGAGTGTTTAGAAATATTTATATTTCAATATTTATCTGAAATTAGACCAATTAAGCTCCCTTAGTTTTATTAAACACAATAAAATCATTCAATATATGATTAAAAATGATTTGCTTGGAGTATCAATTACTCTTTCATGGGTACTGATATTTCTTGTAATCAGTGAATACCTAGCCCATAAGGAGAAAATAGAGAAACCAACAGCTAGAAAGATAATCCATATTTCTGTAGGACATGTGATATTATTCCTGCCATTCTTCGAGACCAGATTACTCGCAGCAGGTATTCCATTTATATTCACATTTGGTAATTATATGTTATCACCTAATTCTCCAGTAGAAAAGATGCGATTGATAACTTTTGATGCAGGTCATGCATGGGGGACTATCCTCTATCCGCTTTCCCTATCAATTGTGACATATCTTTTCTTTGCTCAGCCATTTCTTGTACTGGCAACTTTTTTCCCAGTAGTATATGGGGATGGATTTGCAGCAATCACCGGTCCTAAGGCAAAATCTGGTAAATTCACATTATGGAGTGGTGATAAAACTATTATTGGTACTGCAACTGTATTTATCGCATCTTTTATATCAATAGTAATTGGTGGATACGTACTATCAATATATACCAGTTTTGTATTCACATACTGGTTATTTGTTCTTATCATAGCAGCTATCGCAACAATCACTGAATTAATATCACTCAAAGGTACTGATAATCTATTTATCCCATTGATATTGGCGTTAGTTGTGTATATCTATCCTTAAAGTTTATTTTATGATAAATCAAATACCAAAAAGCTAGGATAAATCAAACAAGTGCAGATGAAAATACTTCTATTTCGAAATTATTATAATATACATCACCCTATTTTTTTTATACATGCTTCCAATTCTAATCTATGCTAAAATTATAAATACAGAGTATGAGGAAGCCTGTGAGATGTTAACAGATCCAACATTTATCAAAAAATATCCAATCGAATGTGAAATACTAGATATCTATATTTCTTTGGAAAGAGGAAATCTGAAAGATATAGAAACAAGAATTTCATCACAGATAAATCAGATAAATGAGATAGGGGATAATCTGTTAAATTTGGCTATAATTGTAAATTATCTGAATTATCTTTATCAAATCCAGAATGATATTGAGATTGAACTAGCATTTGATCAGTCAAATGCCTATGCAATCCTATTAAAACAGGACCTTGATGATGAAGAGGATACAGAACGCCTGGAAAAATCAAGAATATGGCTATATTATTATTACAATTTCATTGGAAAATACAGAAGACGCAAAGGTATGAACAAAGTTGCCATACAATTCTATGAAAAGGCATATGAATTGAGTAAAAATATCATATTCAAAGAGGTACGAGCAGCTGTCCTGATGAATATTGGTAATCTGTATATTACCCAGGGAAGCTTTGATGTAAGTAAATCATATTTTTTACAGAGCTATTCATATGTGGAATCTAAAATTGTAAGATCAACATTGGAAATGAATCTGGGAATTATTGCCATATTTGAGGGAGAGAATAAAAAATCTGAAGAATATCTTGCCAACTCTCTGAAGCTACTGAAAGATACAGAGGTTAATCCTGCACATCTTGGTAGTATCTATTTATTCCTGTGTATAAATTATCTATCTATGAATAATATTGAGGGTGCAAATACAGCTCTTGGATTTCTTGAATACTACAATAATAACTATGATATGATAATACTCGAGCAATTCTATGATCTTGCACATGCCCTAGTTATTAAAAGTAACAAGAGATATGTGATGAGATCAGAAGCATACACAAAGTTGAAAAACCTAATAGACCAATCAATCTCTGATTATCTTTTAATCAACATTATCTATCTGAATTTTGTAGATCTTTTACTTCAGGAATTTTTGCTTTATTCTAACAAAGAAACTCTTGATGAGATGGAACAGACACTTGATGGCTTGTATTTGTTATCAAAAAACAATGATGCAATAAATATGATGGCAGAGATATTGTTATTCAAATCAGAGATTGCACTCTCAAATAATGAACTGACAAATTCCTATAAATTACTTGAAGAGGCAAGTAGAATAATATTCAGTGAGAACTTGACTCTGCTGAAAGATAAAATTATTGTGTTAAAAGAGAAAATTGCCTATAAGTACAAAGACAATGAAAATTATTTGGATAGGGATATTTTATTGGATTATATAAAAAATATTGGACCGATTATCAGATCTGATCAGGATGTATAGGGCATCATTCCCCAGTATTGTTTGAGTGATACATGAATACCTGCAGATCTCAGAGTACTGGTTAATGAACCTCTATGTTGTAGAAGATGGTTCTGCATGGAATAGAATCCCTGTAAATAAGTTCTTGGACCTCTAGTTAGGAAATTCTCATAAGTAGAGTTTATCCATTCATCAGCTGATTTACTCTCATAGAACTCTATAAATGCTTTGCATGATTTTGTAAATATAGATTTATAATCTTTATTTTCAAGTGAGTCCCCAAGATAAGGTTCCATTGCCTTCATCAATTCATCAATAGGTGGGAATTTGTCAAACTTTCCCTGTGTTATCAATACAGAGCCCAGTGGTAGAGTTGCAATATGAAAGGCAAGATCTCCAATAGTTGCACTCTTTCCATCAACTGAATGATCTAGCTTGTCCATGGGTATCGCTCCAAGTATGAATTCAGTACCTTTTTGTATGTTATCAAACATCTGTAATGTGATTTCTTTGGCTGTTGCCATAGCTTTTGATACATTACATATAATATAAATACACTGATAAAACCATTTAGCATATAATACAAGCTTTTTATTTAGCACTCAAAATATAAAATTATAATTATTCAATGAATAATCAATCTGTGAATAAATATATCCGGATAGATACTGTCAAGAAAAATCTAGAGTATCTGAAATTCATGTTTCAGAAAAACCTTGAGGAAAATACCTCCTCAGGTACAATAACTGTCGGGCAACAACTCAAGGACAGAATTGATCTGATTGATAGAATTGCAATCTCTCTTGAGATAGAGATTAGAGATACCTGGGATCAGGATACTGATAATCTAGTGATATGTGATATTTGTAATGAGGCTGTTCATCCTACTGAATTCGTTACATTTCATAGGAATAACAATACTATTCGGGGACATTATGAGTGCATTGAGGGCTTTCATATCGGATCATCATTGTAGTATTTCACAGTGAATGAAAAGTAAGCTATCCATGCAGAGCACAAGTCTATTCAAAGGAAAACCTGAAATGTGCTCATCAATCGAACAGAGTATACAGAGCTCTGTACAGTAATTGCAGAATATAGGTAAATGTAGTAACCATCAGAAAAGTAGCTGCACTTGTTTCCATATGGGAAAAAGAACGGATAGAACAGTGGATGTCCATATAAGATACATAATTTTTGAAGAAATCTTACTAGGCTATTATAGTAAAACAATAAATATTCTTGAATTGCAGAATTACAAGTTATTAAATTATATTCTAAATTGAGAAGTATGGTGATATATATTTATCCAGTTCATCCATGTACTGATCATTCATATCTGCAATATCATACTCCTCATTCACACGATCTACTGTTCTCTCCTCATGTAATGCAGTATTCACACCAATTCCACGAGCACCACATCGTTCTTTCCACTCTTCAGATGCATTCTTAGGTAATCTGGTATTGGATAAACCTGCAATAATAGTAGACCATGATTTCGCCACTGAATTTGGATTATAGCCACCTCCACCAAGAGTTACTAATCTTGGATTATCCATATGATTATTCACCTGATCCCTCATTACCTCAGCAATATCTCTGAAAGAATTCAATGATAATTGCAGATGGCCAAGATAATCATCTTTATTTGAATCAACTCCAGATTGCCAGATAACAATATCCGGATTGAATGACTGAAATATTGATGGAATTATTTTTTTGAAGCTATCCACATAAATATCATCCCAAGTATATGGAAAGAATGGCAGATTAATACTGTATCCCGTGCCTTCATTTATTCCGATCTCATCTGAGAAGCCAGTACCCGGGAAGATAAATTGTCCAGATTCATGAAAAGATAATGTCAGTACATCTGGGTCATCATAGAACTCAAATTGCGTACCATCTCCATGATGCACATCTGTATCGATATAAAGTACTTTGATATCATTGTTAGCCTGTTTCAATTTGTTAATTGCCACATTAATATCATTGTAGTAACAGAATCCTGATGCCTTGCTCTTTCTTGCATGGTGTAATCCTCCAAGCATTGAGAATGCCATACCACCATCCTTCATAATTCTCTCCGCTGTACTTACAGTACTGTTGACAACAAATTCAGCTGCCTCGTGCATATCCGGAAATACAGGACAGTCTCCAACTCCCAAACCGAATTCAGGTGCCTCTCCAAGCCCATACAGTGATAATTGTTGCATAGCCTCAATGAATCCATCACTATGTGCTAGATCAACTATGCTGGGCTCATAATTAGTTGGTTTGATGATACTGAATTCATCTACATCTACAAACAGTTCTCTGATCAATTCAAATGCAGGATATACTCTATTAGAATTCATTGGATGAGAATCTCCAAGATGATATTTAAGCATTCTATCATCCAAAGTAATTCCAAACATCAATGATAATTCTTATTTTTGTCAATTAATACTTTTTGGCAATTGAATTGTTAAATTGATAGAATATTATATCTAATCTTTACTAACAACAATTAATTACTGTGTTCATTTAATAAATAATGAAATATTAAATTACACATGTCAAAATCAGTTGCAGTTATTGGAAATGCATATTTTGATGAGATTTATCTAATTGATAAATTCCCAGTACAGGACCAGAAAATTATTGCCAGGGATGTAAGAGTATCACTGGGGGGTAGTGCTTGTAATGTCAGTGCTGGATTATCAAAGCTCAGTATTGATGCTTATCTATTCACTATACTTGGAAATGATAACACAGCAGTTGAATTATTGAATGAGATAATAAATAAACAGATAATTGTTAAGTATGTCAATAGAATAGAGGGAGATAGTGGTAGAACTGTTATTCTTCTTGACAATGATAAATCATCAACAAAAATTGGATATATGGGTGTCTGCGATGATCTTTCAAGGATAGATAACTTTGAGGTACTGAATAAATTTGATCATATACACTTTGCCAGTACAAGTCTATCAACAATAGAGAAAGCACTTCAGTACTGTGGAGATGTA
>JAJRQD010000079.1 GCA_024280435.1 archaeon
CGATTTGAATCTACGCGATACTCGTACCCCGCGCAGTTTATGCATCAAAAAATGGAAAATATAAAGCTTTCAGCTAATATTTATGCCACTTAAAATAAAATTGTTTAATTTTTTAGTGCGGAATGAGAGTATAATCAATAAAAATACATTTTACGGATTAGCTGTTTGATACATGCATTTTGAATCGCATCTTTCTTAGAAGCTCCAACTCTCTCAAAAGTATTTAGAAAATATTTGATTTTACTGATTGAAATCTCCATATTATCCACAATGAAACCTGAATTCATATCATTGTGCATTTTGAATACATTTATTCTTCGATCACCTACAAGTTCTGTTACTTTATATTCCGTGCAGACATTAATTTGTTTAGATACTAATGATATATAAATTCAATTCATCATTTCAGAATGGGGAGCATTCAGTTGATATCAATTAAAAACAGAAGATACAAATTATAAAGAAATTATTGATTCACTTTGAAATCAAAAATATCAAATCTTGAATAATGCCCGGATATATCTAGATTGTGCCTCTCTTTTATCACTGTATCAATATCAAGATTGGCATAGATTATTCCCTCCTCATCAATCAAAGGGCCTGCAACTATCTCTCCCCTTGGATTAACAACAATAGAACCACCATTATTCCAATAACCATCACTTACCATGACTTTATCTTTAACGGGAAATTCATCATTACTCAGATGTGTTATGTCATCTTTTCTAAGCATGCCAGATACTGAGATTACCCATGATCTACCTTCCAATGCCATAAAACGAGTTATGTCCCGAGTATTTCTGTAACTACCTGGCCAAACTGCCACATGGATCTTCTCACCCATACGATGCAATGCTGCTCTTGCAAGTGGTAACCAATTCTCCCAGCAATTTAGCCCACCAATCTTTCCAATCTTGGTATCATATACTTTTATCCCCTTAGCATCTCCATCGCTCCATACAAGCCTTTCCTCATACGTTGGTTTTATCTTTCGGTGTCTTCCGAGTAGTTCACCATTGCTTATTGTGATCAGTGTACAGTATACAGAGCTTGATATGTCTGATTTTTCCAATATACCACCCATAAGCATCACGTTATATTTTTTTGAGAAACTCTTCATATCATCAATAATTGGACCATCAAGAGAAACAGCTTCTTGCCAGTATTTTAGAAAAGACTGCTTTTGATCCTCATTATCAAAATTCGCTCCACCAGAAATACTTACCCACTGTGGATATCCAGGTATCAGAGTTTCTCCCCAAAC
The DNA here is from genome assembly GCA_024280435.1 of archaeon. Lineage (GTDB taxonomy): Archaea > Asgardarchaeota > Heimdallarchaeia > Heimdallarchaeales > Kariarchaeaceae > JAJRQD01. The sequence continues at coordinate 1,265 of JAJRQD010000079.1, forward strand.
AATCAGTTCCGCACCATTACTCACAGCTTCATCAAGATATTTTTTCAGTTTAATCCAAGTTTTATGTTTATCTAAAAAAACGGGTGATATCTGTACTGCTGCTATTTTTAATTTATCCATGAATTCATTTTAATTATTGCCTTAATAGAGTTCTTACAACTGAGTTTTATAAATATCAAATATTTCGGATATTTTTTATATTCAGATAATCATTATTTATACCCTGTGGATCATTCAATTCTCTCAACAATTTTTGCTTGTTTTCTTTTTTAATAATTATTGGGATAATCTGATTTGTATCAAAAAATCCCTCATGCTTTAGTTTAGAGAAATTCCTTATCCATAAAAACTCACCCTCCTGTCGATTAATCCTGTCAAGAGAGATTGTAGGATGCATATACACATAATGATCATCTTTATAGTAATTATTTACATCCACAATATGATCCTGAAATGTCTTGTACTCATCATTCAGTGGTAGTGACATTTTATTAATTGAATGAAAGATAAACACATAGCCATCTTTATCAAAATGTTTCTCACATGCAAAATACAGGGCAATCAATGAATTACGACTAATATCAAGTAATCTAGTCTCATAACCCTTGTAATGCTGGGTAAGCATCCACCAGGTAATATCATTTCTTGCCAATCTGGATTCGAATTCTCTACCTTTATCAGATTTTTTGAAGCGATTTATCTCCTCAATCTCATAATCAGCTGTTTTTGATTCAATATCTTTACGTGCAATTATCGGTAATCCAGGATTACTATGATACCTTGCCTCTCCTCTGAAGCGTGTATGAAGTAAGCCGGTGATACCAGATAGTAATAAATTATATTTCAACACAGAATCTATCTCAAAGTTCTGTACCAGATTGATGTCATAACTTAGATTCAAGGAATTCTGTAATTCCATCAACATCGCATCTCTCCATTTAATGAACTTGTCCTCTAATAGTTCTTCAGAAACATGATAATCCATAATATTTATCTTATTTATTTCAAGTTAAAATCTTATTAGAGCATATTGTAATTTTGTCAGAACAATTGATCAATATTTAATCAAATTATCATACTCACAAAATATTGTTATATTATCAATTTGAACAGATATAATTTACAGTTGTGAGAGATTTACAATCAGTTGTGCAAAATTGATTTACTCAATTCCCAGAATTACTTCAGGATTCTTCATGCTTCACAGATATTGCAATATATTCTTATTTTGAGATTTTTGATAAACTATTTTTTCAGTTTAATTTTTCATGGGAAATGTACAAGTTTATTTAATCTTCTATCACATTATATTCTCCGCGAATATACCCAAATGCATACTATTTAATTCTTGATCAAGAATTTGCGTTTGATATGTCCCCTCTTGTAGTAGATCCAGAGCTTTGCGATCCTAAATATTGTGAAATCATCTGTGTGAAAAAATGTCCTGTGAACAAACGCAATCCAGATATAAAAGCAATCAGTTTCAATGGAAAAGCAAGTATCAACACAGATCATTGCACAAGATGTAGTCTTTGCATGAATAATTGTCCCGAGAATGCAATTTCAGGTATATCCATAAAGCAAATGAAAAAAGTAGAAATAGATGTGTTTAGTAATATTGAATTGGAAGTATGGAAGAAGAGTGATTATATTGTTAACAATGAGATGCACAGTAGATTTGCCGAGAGTGATACCATTTTTTCAAGAGTTGAAAATGATCCCACATATGAGAGATATCAAGAGGGAGTATATTCTAAAGTTGATGAGATTTTAAAAATGAACAAATTGGGCTATTCTAAAGTTGATATGGCACTGACAGCTGGTTCCTGGGTCGGTTACAATAAATTCCCAGAAGCATTTGAATACAAAAAAGGGAAGGGAGAGAAAATAGATATAGAAAAATTAGAGCTCAGTAGGATTGTGAAACAGACAGCAAAATCATTTGGTGCCGCAATAGTGGGAATTACACGGGTGAAAAAGGAATGGCTGTATACTCATGATAGAAATGGAGATATAAATATTATTCCGGAACATCTGGATAATGTGATTGTTATGGCAATAGAAATGGATCTTGAGGCATTACAGACATCCCCCGCACCTATTGGTGGCTTTGCAACTGGAAATGGCTACTCCAGAATGGCATTCCTGCAGGCTAGTCTTGCAGAGTTTATCAAAGAGTTGGGTTATGATGCATTACCAGCAGGTAATAACAAAGGGCTATCAGTACCAATGGCAATTGATGCAGGATTAGGACAATACGGTAGACATGGACTATTGATTACAGAGGAATTTGGATCGAATGTTAGAATATGCAAAATATTCACAAATATGCCACTAGAACACGATAAATCAAAAGAATTTGGTGTGCTTGATTTCTGCAGAACATGTATGAGATGTGCACAGCAATGTCCATCACAGTCAATCAGTTATGATAAAAATCCAGGCTGGGAAGGTCCTACAAGATCCAATAATCCAGGAATTTTGAAGTGGTATGTAAATGTGGAGAGTTGTTATGGCTTCTGGGTGGATAATGGTGGTGATTGCTCCAATTGCATATCTTCATGTCCATTCACAAAGAATAGACACTGGTCACATAAAATTGCAAGATACTTCATCAAGAAGATACCATTTCTTAACTGGTTATGGGTGAAAATAGATCATTGGATGGGTTATGGAAAACAGGAGAACCATGAGAATTTCTGGAAAGAAGATCGAGAGTTTATTCATACAAGATAATTTACATTGATTTAGCTAAATCTTAATAAAATATTCACAGAATTGTATCTGTCAATCTGTTGAAAGGGATATAACGGATTGGTTTCAATCCTTTTCTCTCATAATATCTTGTGAGATCTGGAATTAGTATGGTTGAATTATCAAAGTCAATCATCTCTGTACGATGGATTAATTGATCCATAATCTCAGTACACATTTCTGGTTCTTCCATATATCTCTGATATAATTTCAATTCCTCATTTATTTTGCTCTGTTCCTTAACCATACCATATTCAAAAGCCAATCTGAATAATCCATCGGTATTGATCTCTATACTCTCAGAGATCAATGGAACGATATTCAATAGCAGAATAATAGATGCCAGATAATTTCTTGGCTGTATCTGTAATGAGCTAAGATTGGAATATACTTTGGAGAATATAGTTATAAAATCAATCTCCTTATTCAATCTGGAATATGTAAACAGCTTTGCCAAAACTATCTGAAACTCAAGATCATCCACATTCTCAGCTTTTTCCAAGAACTCATCAAAATGCAATACAAAATTATCATAGATTGATACATCATTCTCATATATTGCTTTCAAAGAATAAAATGGTAATAATACTTTGAAAGATTCAATATATGGATTGAGATAGTAACTATTGATAAGGCCCTGAATATCACCTGATTGTTCTCGGATCAGATCAAGCACTCTCTCCCCAGCCAAAATAATAGGTTCAATTAGAGCTTTGTTCTCACTTTCTAAAATATCAGCATTTGTTTTATTCTTCATGTAGAATTTATATCTACAATCCAACCATTCCATCTGAGCATTTCCAATTAGATAATCATTGTAGAAATTACTTTCCTCAATATCATCATTCATATTGATCAGGCCCTTCTTTTTTCCATTTTTGACAATATTCATCAGATAATCCCCATAATTCATGATTTTTTGATGTAATTTATGATAAGATAAGATATCAAATCCATCAATGAAATTCTTGTCAAGTATCTCATTATTCAGATCTTCAGTTCGATTATTGAATACAGATAAAAGAAATGGGAGTAAGAATGTCATATCTTTCAGTATTGAGATATAGGATAGGAGATTGTGGAAATACATTGGAATATTCTTTTTATTCAACTGTATCAGTAGTTTCTCAGCATCAAACTGTTCAATAAGTAGTTCAACTGTCAACATGAAGTTCCATAATGCATTATTTGTCCAATTCACCACATCTACAATATCATATATCTTTAGATTGGTTATCAAAGAATTGTAGATACCAAATGAGGTCATCAATAAATTAAGTTCAGATACAAACATCTCAGAATACTCTTTGAAATTAGTCTCAAGATCGGGTAGTTGAGGTAGCTTCTCTAACCTGTTTATTGGCTCAACAAGAATATCCATCAACATATTTGCCTTTGAAAAACTACTAGCAACCTCTGAATTGTAATACAATGACGCAAGATTCATTTTTACAAAATTGTAGAGAGTATTGAAATCCATATTTAACTTCTCAAGAGATAAAGGTAGAAAATTGATAAGATTACGAAGCTCATGCAAAACCTCCATGTATATATTGATCTTATCATTTGAAGCAATTGCCTCATCAAGAACAAAATCATTTACCTTGCCAATTAAATTATCATATTGCTTACTGAGAAGTATTTTTATCTGTATCAGGCTTTTACTTTCAGACTGTTTTATCAGGGTCAAACACTCATTAATCAATTCAAGAACTATATGTTTCTCAGTACTCATCATTTTAATATAGAAAGACAATTAAATTAAGATTTCACATCAAAACAATATATAAAGTAAAATTTTTGGGAAATTCGCGGAGAATATAATGTGATAAAAGATTGAATAAACTTGTACATTTCCCTTGAAAAATTAAACTGAAAGTGTGACTTTCACCCCCTGTAGTCATGACTGAAAAAATGCTGAATTAATATTAATTTCAATGTCAAAAGTGCGAAACTACTCATTTAAATCGACTTAAATTAGATGAATTTATGGCATTTCACGATAAATGGTAATGATTATTCAAGGGGGGTGAAAGACACACAATATAATCATTTTGCAGTTAGTATTATATATAGAGTATCTCAACTTGATAAGAACAAATATGTCCTTATTAATATTATTGTATCAGTTTAAAAGTAGCCTATCTAGTTTTTTTTACATATTCAGAAATTATGTATCCCTATACGAGATGAACAACTGCACACATTCATTCTTTTTCACATGAAAAAACTCTTAAAATAAAGGATATATAATTCTATTTTGGCCCAAAAGTACAGAAAAAAAGAATTAGAAAGTAAAAAGCACTGTAGGGGAGTTGCACCCCTGTCCACGGCTTTGCAGGCCGCTGCATAGCTACTCTGCCAACAGTGCGGTTTAGAACTAGTTTGTTCTACAATATTAGGTTGGAAATCAATTTTAAAAATGTTATCGATTGAAACATTTTTTTTTGGTCTTATATTATTTTCTAGCTGTGATTATTTTGGAAATTTGCTTTTACACATTTAAGAGATCCATGCAAGTTCCCAGCGATTGAGATAGTCCTCAAGGTTGTCATTCAGTGTCTGAACTGGAATTTGTGTGTTCAATGCATTGATTTCTTCTTCTGGAGTGACTATATCGTAACAGTCAGGACGTGTGATATCTGCTTTTGCAGGGGACATCCATTGGTTCTTGTATATCTCTGTTTGTAGTTCATCAGATATAAACCAATCAATGAATTCTTTTGCCAGCTCTTTATGAGGTGCATTTTTCACAAGACCAATACCTTCGATCTGTTGCCAACCGTTATAATCTCCACCCTCTGTACTGAGCAGTGCACTTGAACTGTTATCTGCCCATATACAATTACCATATGCAGGAGATGAGGTATAGCTGACCATCATAGATTTTGATGATTCATCAGTATAGAGAAGATCAAGAGCATCTCCCCACGAGGGTACAAGCCCTGCATTCTGTGAGAGATCAGACCAGTACTGTTCCCAATCACCATCAATTAATCCTGTAACTCCCGTCTCATCATCACCAAATACTGCAATAGTAGATAATAGAAAACCAAGACCTGGAGAAGATAGGGATGGATTTTCCACCACCAATTGATTTGCGATATTTTGGTCCAAAAGATCATTTAGTACAAATTCAGTAGAGTTTATATTACCAGTGAATTTATTGTTCAAGTACCATAGAGAGATTACACCGTAATCATATGGTGTAAGCAAATGATCGGGTGCAAGACCCTCAACTAGACCATCTTTCAGTGCATCCAGACCTTTTGCCTCATATGCCTCTAGAATATCATTTGAACGCGCAATCCCAATATTTGCGTTATCAATACCAATTAACACATCTGCCTGTGGATTTGCCTTTTCAGTGGTTGCTCTTGTGATTATCTGAGCAGAATCATCTAGTAATACTACTTTTATAGAATTACTTGGTAGGCCTGCATATACTTCAAATGCACGATCATATGCAAATCCTGGGTCTGCAAGTAGTGAATTGTAGGTATATATAGTTAGTTTTGGTTCATCATTTGATGTAAAAATATAGATTGAAGTCATCACCAAAATCGCTATAATAACGATACCTGTGATGTATTGTATTGTTTTACTCATCTAAATCACAATTTATCCACCTATTTTAAATTACAATTATATTTACCTCATATTTTTGCTCTCGATTATGCATTAATTTACTTATCTTGTCTTTCTTCTTGCATTTTTTAGTAACTTTGTGATAGCAGAGTTATTTTTGTCCAATCTTTCTGCCTTTTCCAAAGCCCTGATTGCAGCTCTATAATCCTTCATATCGAACAATACCCTACCTTTGAACCACCATGCACTGGGAAATTTAGAATTTATCTTCAAAACGTCTTCAAAGTATTTGAGAGCCTCTTCATACTTCTTTTTACTCTCAAAAACTAATCCTTTCCCAAGAATAGATAACAGGTGTTTCTCATCCAAAGACAGTACTCTATCAAAATATATCATAGCATCATCAAATTTTTTCATCTCAATAAGTATCTGACCTTTTCCAGATATTGCATTGATGTATTTATCATCAAGTTCAATTGCTTTGTCAAAGCAATATAAAGCATCTTTATGCTTATCAATCTCACCTAGTGAATTACCCTGATTATTCCATGGGTTCTTGTATTTTGGGTCTATCTCACACGCTTTTTTGAAAGAAGATATGGCATCAGTGAATTTATTTGAGTTATGTAATGCTAGGCCACGATTATTCCATGCTTGTTTATATTTTGGATCTAAACCTAAGGCGATGTCATAATTCTCAATTGCCTTATCGTGGTTTCCCTGTTCTTCATAAACAGCACCAAGATTATTCCAAGCATTTTTAAATTTAGGATCAATTTTTAGTGCCTTTTCATAGCAATTAATTGCTTTATCATATTCTTTGAGTATCTTATGTGCTAGGCCTCTGTTATTCCAGATTGTCTTGTTGTCTGGACTTAATAGTAAATTCTTGCTATATGCATCAATAGCCTTCTTATACTGACGTTTTCTGAAAAATACATCTCCATCTGCAAGGTATTTATATGATAATTTTTCCTTACCCTCTTCAAGTACTGATTTTGCATTAGAAATCTCTTCACGACCTTGTTTGTCATATAGATCAACAGAACGTTCCAGATATTTTACTGCTTCCTCAAGTTTATCTTCCTTAAGATAAAGATCTCCTTTCTCATAATGTGCATCTGCATGTTCTTTATCAAGTTTTATGACCCGATCAAATGCGATATGTGCATGTCTATTCTTCTTTCTGAGCTTTTGGGATAAACCTTTATAGAATATTGCATCAGCATTGTTTGGATCAAGTCCAATTACCCGATTAAACTTTGATACTGCATCTCTGTATTTATTAGCTGTGAAAAAATCAATTCCAGAATTATAATATTCATCAACGTAGTTATTCCGTAAATTCTTCCCATCTTCAAGTTTATTCAGTTCTGATAATGCATCATTATATTTTCCAGTGTTGATATGTTTCTCGATATTTGATAGAATACTTTTTCGGTCACCTAATATTTTGAGTTTTCCAATTTCTACAATACGCGATTTAACATCCTCATCATCTTGATTATCAGTTAGCAGTTCATTCAGAAGGACTAATGCCCTGTCAAACTCTCCCGCATTGGATAATTCATCCGCATCATTTAGTTTGATCGTGTATGCATACTCTTTTTCCAATTCCTCGAGTTTAGCAATTCTGGATTTGACTGCCTCATTATCA
>JAJRQD010000080.1 GCA_024280435.1 archaeon
AAAATTGATGCAACAAAGATCTAGAAAAAAGATAGAAACCAATAGTCCAATTCTTACCTTTGAGAATGTAAAGCTTGAGGAAGATGATAAAATAATGCTTGAGAACATAAATTTCACAGCTGATGCCAATCAGATTGTGGGGATTGCCGGTGTTGTGGGAAATGGGCAGAGACAATTACTAGAAAGCATTATGGGCATTAGAAAAATATCATCTGGTAAAATTATTTACAGTGGTTTGGATACTCCAATTGAACTGCATACTCTTTCTACACAGGATATTCTGAAACAAAGCATTGCCTATATTCCCGAAGATCGTTCATCTGAAGGATTGGTTCTTGATTTTCCAATTACTGATAATGTATGGTTAGCCTATCATTCTGATCGTAATCAGGCAAATGATTACTATAATCATGTTTCTGAAGATAAATTAGGACCTCCCAAGAATAGACTTGAGAGTATAGAACGAGTTCTATTGATTCCTAGGAATATGATTGCAAAAATAACACAGTCTATTGTTAATATATTTGATGTTAAAACCTCATCAATTAACAATTCAGTGAGAAATCTATCCGGAGGAAACCAGCAAAAAGTTGTGATTGGAAGAGAATTCTCAAAGTTCCCAAAACTAGTTATTGCTGCAGAGCCTACAAGAGGCGTAGATATAGGTGTGATGACACAGGTACATGAGGAATTGATTAAAATGAGAGACGAGGGTGCATCTATTATTGTGGTCTCCTCAGATCTTGATGAGGTATTGTCATTGGCTGACAAGCTCATGATTATGTATAATGGAAAAATTGTTGGCTCAGGTCCAACAGAAGATTTCACAATCTCACAGATCTCACAATTGATGACGACTGGAGAGGTACAGGAGGTATTAAAATGAGTCTTAATATTGATTTGATAAAATCAAAAAACATGATAGAAGCTCTTATGACTGTCATTCTTAGTATATTTTTTGCATTGATAACAATTGCATTGATGCTTGTTTTTCTGAATAACAGTGGTATGGAGATAAGTACAGATGAATTGATAAAATATGCATTCACAGATATAATTAACGATCCGAGTAATCTGGCGCAGGCATTATACTGGTCAACTCCACTTTTGATGACAGGATTGTCGGTGGCAATTGCATTTCAGGCAGGATTATTCAATATTGGCTCACAGGGTCAGATGACAATGGGTGCCTCATCTGCTGGTATCTGGGCAGCTGCAATCGTACCACACTCATTAACTTTTCTAGATACACCTATTCTATTAATTCCAACTACAATGTTTGTGGGTATCATCATGGGTGGTATCTGGGGATATATTCCAGGTTATTTAAAAGCGGAGAAAGATGCTCATGAAGTGATAGTTACAATTCTTATGAACCTGATCGCACTGACAATAGTCAGATTTCTTGTGGGCTCAAGAAATTACTCTCCATATGTTGATAAATCCTCAACTGATGCCTATAATCAGACAGAAGCCATCTCTAGTAATGCAAGAATTAATCTGATCAATCCTGAATTTTCTACATTTCTTGATTATACTATAATTGTGGCTGTAATTGTAATGTTTATTCTACAATTTATGTTATACAAGACTAATTTTGGATACAAGATCAGAGCAGTTGGACTGAATTCAAAAGCATCTGAGGTATCTGGTATTAATTCAAAGAAAATAGTAAAAAGATCTATGTTTCTATCTGGAGGAGTTGCAGGGCTTGGAGGTGCATTATTAGTTATGGGTGAAGTCAGATACTATGCAGGTATTGAATATACTTTTGGATTTGATGGTATTGCAGTAGCTCTTATCGGACAGAATATTCCATTTGCCACCGGTATCTCTGCAATACTATTTGGATTATTGTTCCAATCTAGAATTAACCTGGGAGAGAATACTGAAATCCCACCAGAGATAATTATCGCATTACAGGCATGGATAGTACTGTTTATTGCAGCACCATTAATTGCAAGGAAGGTAATCAGTCTTTACAAACAATTTATAGAGAAAGATGATGAAATTAATTTATTAGAAGATAATAACTCGAGTGATGAACAAGATGTAATTTCAAAACCTCAACTTATAGATGAAAACGGGGAGGTTTATGAATGATTGAAAAATTGAAAGAGAAAAAGAAGGTATGGTTGCTAATCAAGGCATTTCTAGGTATTGAAGGACTAGTATTGCTATTATTTGGATTGAATGTAATATTCAATGATTACACCAGTTTTCTGGTATTTCATGTACAGGTATGGAGATTGTTGTTATCAACTGGTACTGTATCAAGTATGATAATCTATGCTCTACCAATTGCGATCACTGCAATAGGTGCAGCTTATAATGAGAATGTGGGTGTGATAAACATTGGACTTGAGGGTATAATGCTATGGGGTGCATGGGCAGGTATTTATTTCACTTTTATCACTGGAAATCCATGGGCTGGAGTATTCGCATCAATAGTATTTGGCTTATTGAATGCCCTGATACATGCAGTTTGGACTATCACATTCAAATCAGAACAGATAGTAACTGGAGTTGCAATAAATCTGTTTGCTACCGGTATGACAGATGTATTGACCACTCTTGTTTGGAATCCTGGAAGATCTCCTCCATTGGAAAGTGATGTGGCATTCAAAAAAATAAACTTCTATGATAGCAAGATTTTTGGTGAATTTCTTTCTAAAATCCGTTTCACTAATTTTATTGATAAGCCGGGTGGAAAGATATTCAAATACATACCAGATCCAATTGATGTGCTTAGTGGTCAGACAATACTATTCTATCTAGGTATTCTGATAATTCCAATTGCCCATATATTTCTTTTCAAAACTAAATGGGGTTTAAGAATGAGAGTAATTGGTGAACACCCACAAACAGCTGCTACTGCAGGTATTCCCGTTAAAAAATACCAATTTATCGCGGTACTGATTTCAGGTGGTCTTGCAGGCCTTGGAGGTGCTATATTATCTGTTGGAATTGGTACTAGTTTCACAGTATCAATAGTACAGGGGCGAGGCTTCACAGCACTTGCAGCGATGATTTTTGGTAACTGGACAGTACTAGGTGCAGTAGCTGCAACGCTTTTCTTTGGTTTCTTCTATGCCTTATCCATTCGTATGGGAGTGGGTTTTATTTATAATTTTGAGGTACCAAATGAATTTCTCCAGATGATGCCGTATATTGTTGCCATCATGGCATTATCCGGATTTATAGGAAAGAGTCGGCCTCCCAAGGCGATTGGTAAACCATATGATGTATCTGATGAATAAATTCTAGATAGAATAATTTTGCAAAATACAAAGCATTTAGAAATAATAATAATTTAGATAATAATTTGAAGTGATAGATAATTCAAAATTACAGGGTAATACTTTTTTAACAAACAGATTATAGGAAAATAAGGTGAATAGAATATATATATTATAGGTATTTCCGGTCCTACAAGTGCTGGGAAAACATATTTCACACGAGAATTGAAGAGGTACTGTGATAATAGTAATATTTCCTATTCTACAATATCCACAGATGATTTCTACATAGATCTCAGCCATATCCCAATGGAAGAGCGTAAACTGAAGAATTATGATGATCCCTCATCTATTTCCAAATACGATTTCCTAAATGCTCTTAGTCAATTAAGAGATGGAAAGAGTGTAAAGATTTTCCAATATTCCTTTAAAAATCATGTGCGTACTGAGAATTATAGAATTGTGAATTCATCTGATCTGCTAATAATAGAGGGCATATTCTCCTTCTCATTCAATGAAATATTAAATCTGTATGATCTTAAAATATATGTGGATCTAGATACTGATCTTCGGCTGATCAGAAGAATACTCAGAGACAGTAGAGAGAGGGGAAGGAGTTTGCAAACCACTATTAATCAGTATCTTGATACTATCAGACCAACGCAGGAAAGATTTGTAAAGAAAGATAAGAACCTTGCCGATATAATTATCTTTGGCGACAGGGAACATACTAAGATACTAAATTTAATTGTTTCATACATTGAAAATAATAAATAATATTTTTACATAAAATATTCTTACATCATTGATTTGAATTCATCAAACATTCTCTTTATCTCATTGATACCATTTTGCCAGAACTCCTCACTTGTAAGATCAAAGCCAAAGATTGCAGCAAGATCTGATGCTGATTTACTACCTCCTGCTGATAGATATTCTTTGAATTTAGCTACAAATGGAGCTCCTTCTTTTCTGTAATTATTATACATTGATAATACAAGCAGTTCTCCAAATACATATGGATAATTATAGAACCTCAATCCAGGGATATAGTAATGACCTTTGAACGCCCATTCATATACCTGCTCTGCTCTCCAGTTAACTGCATCACCAAAGAATACATCTCTTCCCTTCCAGAATAATTCATTGATCTTATCTGGAGATAGGTACTCACCATTATCAAGTGCCATATACAGGTTCTGCTCTATTTTCGTTCTTGATGCAACCTCAAATATCACAATCATCAGTGAATTGATTGCCTCAAATAGTATTGCCTTCTTTGCATCTGCATCTGGGGCCTCTTTCAGGAATTTATCTGTGAATAGCATGGTACCAAATTCAGATGCACTCTCTGCAAGACTCATACCGGCTGATATATTTAAAATTCTATTTTTCTCTGTTGACAGGTATGCATGTACTGCATGGCCCATCTCATGAGCCAATGTCTTTACATTTCCCATGGTACCACTGAATGACTGCAAAATATATGCCGATTTATGATTGTATGAGGTAGAACAGAATGCACCACCTCTTTTTCCAGGTCGGATTTTTGAATCAATTCGTTTATTATCAATCATATCAGTTGCGATCTCTCCGAACCTGTTATCAAATTCAAAGTATCCATTTTTAATCATCTGAGTGGCCTCATCCCATGATATCTCCCGATTATCCTTGAATGGTGGTGGAGCATACAGGTCCTCTCCATCCAGTTTATCAGTACCTAGTATCTTAGCTTTCATTAGCAAGAATTCCTGGAACATATCCACATTTTGCTCAACGACTTTGAACATTGCATCAAACATATTCTGTTCTATATTCGAGAAGGTGAAACTTGCCTCCATATAAGATGGATATCCTCTTCTTTTGTACTCTGTAATTGTATCAGTACATACATTTCGCAATGCGAATGCATATATATCTCGATCCTGCTCTAATCCAGTGAATAATTTATTCACCGCCTCTCTTCTGATTTTTTTATCCGGATTGGATAATAGACTCACTCCCTGTGGCCATGAATAGTCTTTGGTCTCATTATTAATCGTGATACTGAATTTTTTATTACTAAGCCACTGGCTCTGTAACTTACTCCATTCATTGATGCCAGTCTGATTTTTCTCTAGAATTATCTGCTCCTCTCTCTCAGATAATCTGTACCTCTGCCTTTTCACTATCTTCTCAAGATAATATTTAATATCACTGACGGCTTCATCCTCCAGTATTTTTTCGTTATTAAGCAGCAATTCCCCCAATTCTAGTTCCATGAATGTAAGCTGTTTAGATATCTTTGTATTAACTACCTGCAATCGGTTGACAAGTTTCAATGCATCCATATTATTGGTATCTGCCGCAACTGATAATCTTGCAAATTGATTCACATCTGAGGTATTGATTGATATCTCCTCACTCAGATTGATCATCTCTGCAATACCTGATGGTGTAAGATCTTTAATCTTTCCTTTGTATTTATTCTCTAGCTCATTAGCTCTATTCACTGCAAAATTAATTGATTCCTCTATTTTTGGATCATCAAAACCATTGCATAATCTAGTCAAGTCCCATTCACTGGTCATATTCTTTGTATAAAAAGTGTATTTAATAATATTTTTGGATAGGCTTATATATTAATTATTTGTATTTATTTACTGATTTTTTATTCTAGTATTTTTTTCTCACAAATATAACTGATACAAATGCAAAGATTGCAATCACAAATTCAAAACCCGGAAGTCCTAGATCTGGTGAGTCATTAGTTCTACCATTATCAAAATACAGCAATATTGTCAGTGTTGAAGTTTTTCCAGAAATATCTGTTGCTTTGAAAATTATCTGATAGGTATTATCTGCATAATCCCCACTGTTGAATTCAAATGAATATTCATCAACATTCTTACTCATTACATTCTCAGTATCATCTGGTAGCGTTACCACTACATTTTCAATTCTTGTATCATCAGTGGCTGATACGACAAGTAGTACATTTCCAGAGACTGTATCACCATCAGACGGGGAGATCATACTGATGCTTGGATTTGCAGTATCATCAACAAGAGGGCCATTGCCCACAAGCTTCAGATTTCTCGATTCAGAAAGCACTGTATGTGTATTCTCATCAAGATCTACTACCTCAACATACCAGTTGAATACTCCTGGTATCCAGGTGGTTATATCCAGTATACTCTCGTAGTATCCAGAAGCAGTATTTAATTCCATGTTGAATGATTTATCTCCAATATTAAGTACTACTTTCTCTATCCCAACATCATCTAGTATCTCAACAATGAAAGTTATCTCTGGTGTGACAGATGCATTGAATTCCTGATCTGCGTCTGGTACATTGATGAAATTGATGGTGGGTGGATTTCCAATTGGAAAATTATCAATTATCACTTTGTGAGTGGATGATTGTATCCAATTACCCTTCATATCCAGTGTTTCAATAAATATTGACATTTCTCTGTTCTCAATCTCAAATATCGTATCGAATTCGTATGAGAAGAACTGAGTGAATGTACCATCTCCATTATCAACTGTTTTGTATGGATCAACAATATATCCGCCAAGGCCAATCCACAGTACAGTTACAAATGATTCCATATCATCAGTAACTGTCCAGTTAAGATCAACATAGTCTGATACATGCTCCAACTCGGCTGGAAATGCAGTTGTATCTATGGTTGCATTCTGTGTATTGTTATAGTTGGATAATACAATTTTACTCTGGCTACCTCTTGCAAAATTGCCTGCATTATCCTCAATCTCAGTCCATACCTGCCATTCTCCATCTGGTAATGTGGTAGTATCTATACTTCCATTCCACGCCTCACTGTACTGGTAATTGGGCCATATACCTGCATAAGCTAGTGGATAGGTGAATGTGAACCTATCATTATTCACAGCCGCATCAGTTCTGAACATTGTGATATTCACTTCTTTTATTCCAGAGCCCTGGAATTTAGGTACCCAGTTGGTTCCATCGTAGTAGTCTCCGCCTTTACCGTGATCATTTACATTATTTACCAGCTCAATAGTTCCAGAGAATGGATTATCAGTGTTGAAAGACCATGAGTTGGTATCATCATAGCCATTATCGGCAAAATTAGTATCTCTCCACTGCGGAGGATTTGACCTTGGTGCTTCAAAATCAAAATCCCAGTTTTGGAACTGATATTTAACAGATACATTGAAATCATCAATTGGTCCGATAATATTACCAAATTCATCTGTTTTAATTGGATTCTTATCGTATATATTCACAAAGTAATTAAAATATGATAAATCATTTTGAGTACTGGTGTATCTTCTACTAGTCCAAGATAGGCCGTTATTTGTATCAACACTATAGCTGATATCATTATCCCAATCACCTGTATATGGTGCTGTAACTCTCAATTCTACCTGTTCTGTATAATTATTCCATGGCAGTCCATTTGTCCATGATAGGTGACTTGGATTGTACAAGTCCACTACATAATTGCTACTAACTCGGTCAAATGCAGGCACAATAGTTGCACCAGAGGAGTTGGTATGATAAATCTGATTGAACCATATTGACATCTTACTACCAAGTCCAAATTTATCATTTTGCATATTGTATTCAAAATTACGCATCAGTGCAAGGCTTGAATTGGCAAGGAAGGCAGATGTATTGTATCCATATGTAGAGCGAACGATTGATTCATAATTCAATCCGGTGACATCTTTAGTCAATTGAATTGAGGATATATTGATCTGTTGTTCGTTCACTGCATCCCAGGTAGTATCCAGAGTATTGATAGACTCCCAATCATTGACAGTAAGATCAATTCCAAGCTCAGTATTTATTTCTGATTTTATGGCTGCGATATCTGCTGATCTATCTCCATGATCATAAAATTGTACATATAGAGATACTCCATTTTCTCTTCCAGAGTAGCTAAAGCTGAAATATTTGATATCTGTGACTAGGGCTTGTTCAGGACCTATATTAGTGGTTAATCGCATTCTATCTTTACCAGTTGACTCAACATACATCTCATCAAACCCTCTGGGGTCTATATTCCATGATATTCTATCTCTATTTATCCAAGACCACTGCATAAATTCATAATCAAATGATAAAACCAGATTTGTGTACACAGTTGCATCAAATAATCTGAAATCGCCTGACCATGCATTGTATTTGTTCTGAGCCTCTGGAGATGGATGATAATCCCAGTATAGTGTGGAATGAGTATCATTGCTGGGGGTAATTGCAGGATTGGTGACGTCAGGTAGGCTTACCCACAAGCTCAGATCAGTATCTGAATATGGTGATTTCTTGATCTGAGTGGTGTGTATCAGATCATTGATAATAAAACTGTGTCCACCAGTTGAATTTTTTACATCCGTACTGAATCCAAGTGATATCTCAGCTCCAATTGAGTCATCTCCCTGGTTCCATATTCTGTAATTCAGATTTACTGCTGCGAATACATCAATTGTCTCTGCTAGGCCACCTTTATCTTTAGGTACTGATTGATTGATAACATTAGCCATGTTTGTCCAATCCACATGGCCTTCGTAATAGACATATGTAATCTGTATCCATGAGTTGCCATCATACTGATCACTGCCCTCTGAGCCAACGAATGTGACATCGAATGGTACTTGAGAATTGAATACACTTATCATCATCTCTGCCTGAGCCTCTGCAATATCTGGATTATTAGTTCTGAAAGAGAAATCGAGCCTTAGGTTTTTATCCCATGGATTATTGGCCTGTCTTGTGTTTAGTCCGGCACTGATGAATAATGAATCAACCATAAATGATTGCGTTGAAATTTCACCAAAATTCAGTGGATAGCCTCTTATTCCGACATTAGACCATATATAACCTTCTGGTGATATTGATATACTGATAGCTTCTTCGTACCAGGTGTTAATATCTGTGGATATCTTGACAGGATAGACTGCTTGTTTGTCATTCTCTACTGCTACAATATTTGTCATAGAGACAATGAATACTAGGATCAGTATAGTTGAAATTATTTTATTCTTCATATATTTATACCTTTTTATTATTATGAAAAATATTTTATACAATATAAAGTATTCTCTATTATTTGATAATTAATATAATTAATATATTAACAATTCGCATATAAAAATTATTAAATATTATGATCTGCCCAAAGTAGTTGACCAGATTGTAATATTATCTTTTTCATTTTATCTATTCAATTTTATCATTATTGCTTTTGTGCAATATGCTTATGGATAAATATTAGAAATAAAATATTTGTGCTTAAATTGCATTCAGAATTTCGTATGTAAAGCGTTTAATTACTGTGAATTTCGTTTTCATATTACGAATAATTCATTTTTTTGAAATAATTAAACAAATAATGTTTTTTATTAGATATTACTACATAAATTATGTTTTTTTGTAACTTTTTCATATTTTCTGAATTATAAACTATGTATATGTGAAATAAAATCAGTTTTTTTGAAATCAATAGATTACTTTAATTAACTACAGATAATAGACTTTTTTGTAGAAAATCATGGTTCATATCAATGAGAAGTACAAAAAAAGCATTTTGTTTTTGATCACAATTATATTATTCTTTGTTGGATATGGAATGGCCCCTGATCCTTTGAAAGATGGCGAATACACTGTTGCATTGGAATATAATGACGAGCCTGTACTGTTTCTATTATTCCGGATAAATATTGATTCTAGTATTGATGAGGCATTTAATCTGCAGGAACTCAATATCACAGTATCGGGTAAAACACTATTAATAAAATTCTATGAACACTATTCTGGTAAAATGGAGAAGAGTATCACAATCTATGCATCTATTTTAGAAGAACAGATATTAATTGATAAACCTGAGATACAGCGTTTCAGTGGTACTCTCATTGGAAATAATCAAAGAATTAATTTCACACCCAAAAGTGTGGAAAGCTCCATCGTAGAGTTTGAATTTAAAATACTTAATCAAACAAATATCGCACTGGGACTTCTACTGGCAATCTCATTCCTCTGGCTAACAGAGCTTATCCCAATGGCTGCAACTAGCTTATTGATCCCAATAATAATTACACTGTTTGAGATAGACAGTGCAGATGGTGCATTGAAAGAATTCTCAAATCCAACTGTATTTCTATTCTTAGGGGGCTTCTTAATGGCTATTGCTATGCACAAGAGTAAACTTGATGAGTATATTGCACTGAAGATTATTTCAATAACTCCTGCAAATTCCAAATTTCTACTGGCATCATTCATGGCACTTGCAGCCGTGTTCTCAATGTTCATGTCAAATACTGCGGCAACTGCTATTCTAATAACAATTGCACTGCAATTACTCGATAGTATTGGAATAAAAGATCAGAAATACAAAAAAACAGTGATACTTGGTATTGCATATGCAGCAACTGTTGGAGGTATTGCCACACTCATAGGAACTCCTCCCAATATAATCACAGTAGGACTTATAGAAAAATTTGATCCCAGTATACAGATCTCCTTCCTGAACTGGTTCATGTTTGGATTGCCAGTAGTAATTATCATGCTACCTCTGGTATTTATACAATTGCTGTGGAGATTCAAGCCAGATGTGGATGAGGAATTATTTATCAGGGCAAAAAAACACTGCAAGAGACAGCTTGATAAAAAGGGAAGGTTCAACAATCATCAGAAATATGTTAGCATAATATTTGTGCTGGTATTATCTTTATGGATGACCTCATCAATTCATCATGTATCAACTGGCATCATTGCATTAATTGGTGCAGTTGCATTATACTTCACTGGCATAATCAAACAGGAGGATATGAACAAGATCAATTGGAATGCACTTATCACATTCGGAGGAGGATTGACATTGGGTACTATAATTCTTAGAACAGGCCTTGCAGATTGGTTTGCCATGAGGTTCTCCACATTACAAGACCTACCTGCAATACTGATATTCTTCATAATTGGGCTTGTGGCAATAGTTCTCACACAGATTGCAAGTAATACTGCATCTGCTGCTATACTCATTCCAGTTGTCATGCCTCTTGCGGTGATGATGGATCTTAATCCAATTGTAATGGCAATAATGGTTGCAATACTGTGCTCTATGGATTTTGCCATCTATATTGGTTCACCACCTGTATTGCTTGCTTATTCAACAGGAATTTTCAAAGTGAAGGATATATTCAAGACTGGCATATTACTTGATATAGTTGGCCTGATACTGGTAGTTTTTCTGTCCTATTCATTCTTTGGTTTGTTTATTCTATTAATGTAATATTATTTTTGATAATAATAATACAAAATTGAGTGTAAAAAGAATTAATATGAATTGCAATTCCGATAATGATTAGAGCAATATTGTGTAATAATACAAAATTGAGCGTAAAAAGAATTAACATGAATTGCAATTCCGATAATGATTAGAGCAATATTGTACAATAATGATAAAGTAGAGAGTAAAATTGAATAGATAAAATGAAAAAGTAAATATTACAATCTAATTAAATACTCTGAGCAGATTATTACTTTTTCACTGCTAGATATAACTGAAAACATCAACTCAATGATTAAAAAGGTCAACTCATAATAATTTAATTATTAAACTTATTGCAAGATTGAGCGCTAAGTATATTTTTAAGATAGAGTAATCTTTGTATAGACAAACTCAGATTAAAATAGCTAAATCAATAAAATTTAAAGACTTTGGTTTAATTCAATTGTTAAATGTTCTTATCTAACAATTTTAATATTTAATTCTAAATCATTAAGAATGACACTTGATCGTTTTATTTTTAAATGCCCGAAGAAATATAGAGTTAAGTGACAGAACAGATAAACATTAGTGAATCAGATGCACCAACAGATGAGAACATCGTCCTTGCCATAAGGAATCTGAGAAAATACTTCAGTGTAGATGGTGGTGTGTTCCTCAAACGTAAGATTGCAGATATCAAAGCAGTTGATGGTGTTTCTTTTGATTTATATAAGGGAGAGACACTAGGTGTAGTAGGCGAATCTGGCTGTGGAAAATCTACATTGGCCAAGGCAATTACCTTCCTTGACAAACCAAGTGCAGGTCAAGTATGGTTCAACGGCGAAGATCTGAGATTGAAATCCGGTAGAGAACTAAGATCAGTGGCCAAAGATATGACTCTAGTATTCCAAGATCCTGCCGCTTCTCTAGATCCCAGATATACTGTGATGCAATCAATTCTTGAACCATTAGAGATACACGGCCTTGTAAGTGAGAAAGAAAAATATTCAATCGTTCGTGATCTATTGATCAGAGTAGGTCTGAGCCCCCATCATGCCTATAGATATCCACATGAACTTAGTGGTGGACAGCAGCAAAGGGTTGGTATTGCAAGAGCTCTTACATTACAACCAAAAGTAATCATTCTGGACGAACCAGTATCTGCACTGGATGTATCAGTACAGGCTTCAATCATCAATTTACTTGTAAAATTACAGGATGAGCTTGGTTTCAGCTATATATTTATTGCACATGATTTGAGTGTAGTTAAAAAAGTAAGCCACAGACTGATGGTGTTATATCTAGGTAAGACAATGGAGCTTGGAACAATTGATGATTTATTTGATAATCCACTTCATCCATATACTAAAGCTCTGATGAGTGCAATTCCAATTCCAGATCCAACAGTTAAAGTTGACAGGATCATGCTCAAAGGTGAGGTACCAACACCAATTAATCCTCCCGCAGGTTGTAGGTTCTGCACACGTTGTATGTACGTCAGACAGTTATGTTTCCTACAAGAACCAATATTGCAAGAGATCAAGACAAGTCATTTTGTTGCATGTCATTTTGCAAAGGAAATTGATGCAGGAACTCATGTACCAACAGAAGAACTGGCAGATTATGAGAATCCAGCCAAATAATACTTTTTGTCACATTTAATTATTGATTTGAACTTATAATTGTATAAAAAAATACATAGAATGAGATAATATTCCTAATTCTGCACAATATTTTAAATATGCTCATTATACTTACTTTTTGTACAGGTCAAAATTGCTAATTTTGTATTGTTATGAATTAAGATAACAACAATATAAATAATTATTTTTATTCGATCCTTCAAAAACATTTAAGCGAATAAAAAGTTAGTCGATTCACTAATATTTTAAATATGTCCAAACAAGGTTCAATCTAAGCTTATTTAAAGTGATAAATATGAGAGATAAATTTAAATTTATACTAATTATCAGTCTACTTATTGTATCTACTGGAATTATTTCCACAAATGGATCAATAAATACTGATAAATTTATTTCAGAAACAAATCTGAATACTGATAAATTCATTTCAGAAACAAATCTGAATACTGATCTGATCCAATCAGACACGTATACTCCAGTTCCTGAAGAGAAGACATTGTATGTATTTTTTGCAAGAAATGATGCAGAATACAATGACCTGTTATCATTGAACCCTGATACAGTATACAGTAATTTAAGGGCTGTTGTATTGGAACAGTATCCTTCAGATATTGAATTATTCGAGACAATCATGCCAAATAGAGTATTTCCATACTCTTCGTATAAAATTGCCACAATCGATGAATATGGAACTGCAAGTTCTGGAATTGTACTGAACAATGGGCCTGATGCTGGAATACTGGATGTACAGCGAATGTGGGATGCAGGTTACAATGGTGCAAATACTGTTGTTGCAATCTTTGACAATGGTGTGAATACTGCCCATCCTGGATTGGAGGGACAAGTGATTGAAACCTATAATATCAACAATTACAATGGACAAACATACCCTGTATGTCAAGATCATGGTACTCCCGTTGCAGGTACAGTTGCCGCAACTGGAAAACAAGCTGATGGAACAACTGATCCAACTCTAAGAGGTATGGCATATGGTGCCAAACTGATATCAATTGGCATCGGATGCCATCCAGATGGTTATCTATGGGGTGACCTGCTTGGAGGCTTTGATTACATTATCTCCAAAAATGCAACAATTGATGTTGTAAATACAAGTTGGGGAGGAGGAAATGCAGCAATATGGGTACCCGTATTGCAAAAACTTGCAGATGTTAATATTATTCTTGCAGGATCTTCTGGAAATGATGGTGAATTATTCACATCTGGCGGTCCTGGAGCATCTGTAGATGCAGTATCAGTTGGTGCAATTGGTTACGATCTGAGATTAACTGATTTCTCTTCTGGTGGACCTGTATTTGGGTCTCAATACAAACCCGATGTAGTTGCTCCCGGTGCCAATGTAATCACTACACTAAATGATGGAACTTATGGTCCAATATCCGGTACCTCTTTCTCATCTCCATTAACAGCAGGTGCTCTTGCCACATTAATTTCTGCATTAAAGGCAGATGGAATAAAATACAATGTGGGATTGCTTAAAGCTGCAATTATGAGAACTGCCTCTACAATTGGTATTAGTGAATTAACACAGGGTAAAGGTATAGTTCAGACTTACAAAGCCTATGATATGATTAAAAATGCTGCTTTGGGAAGTGATGGAATGCCAATGATCGTGGAAATGGCTCCTCGTCTTGGAAATCTACCCATTTCATATTTCAGCACTATTTTTACAGATATCACTTTAGACTTATCATTGACTGTGATAGCATCACACATGGGTGATGTATCAATTTCTGTTACTGGCAATCTGGCAGATATTCTGACAATTGATAGTGCACAACTTAATGCAAGTAGACAGTCACAAATACTTACTATGAAAGTAGATACCACTGGTATTGCAACTGGTACTTATACAGGTAATGTAGAGGTAAGCCTGGGTTCTGATAAAGTATCTGCCAGTTATACTTTTGAGGTAAAAACCAAAAAAGCCAGTATTCTTATGGATACAGGTCATACAACCTGGGATTCAAGCGGTGCTGATGTAATCGGTGGATCAAACACAGGTGCTTTTATTCAAGCTGCTTTTGATAAGGGTATATGGGTTGAGATGTATGATGGTGAGATCACCTCTGCAAAATTAAATAACTATGATGCTTTTTGGATGCCTGATCCAATGGGTATCGATTTTTCAGATCCAAGTGATCCTGATGCAATTAGAGCAAATCCATTGTTAGATAGTGAGATAACTGCAATAGTAGACTATGTTAAGAATGGTGGATCATTCTTCACAGATTTCAATGGATTACTCTACAATGAGGATGCTAAAGTTAATGTGGGAACAAATC
The DNA here is from genome assembly GCA_024280435.1 of archaeon. Taxonomy (GTDB): domain Archaea; phylum Asgardarchaeota; class Heimdallarchaeia; order Heimdallarchaeales; family Kariarchaeaceae; genus JAJRQD01. The sequence continues at coordinate 15,423 of JAJRQD010000080.1, forward strand.
CTGCAGAGATGAATAGATTAATGAGTAATTTTGGAATTGCTCTTGAGACAACAGCAGTTGTGGGTTCTGGCCCTTTAATTGGTACTCTGAATAATTTCACCAGCCCAGTAGGATCCTCTAAATATCTATCACACTACGGTAACTTTCTCACAGTATCCGGAGATGCAAAGGCAATTGCAACACAGGGTGGTGGTATTACTACTGCCATCTATGATGTTCCTGGAGAGGGAAGAGTAATGGCAACCTCCACCAATTTCTGGATGGATAATTCAGGTATGGCAGGTGACTATGCAGCAGGTACTGATGATCGTAACTTCGCTAAGAATACTTTGGATTGGCTCATCTCATCTACACAGGTGAAATTTATTTCATCAAGTGTTGTTGGTACTACAATCAAGGGTAGTTTCCAGGTACTTGAAAATGGAGTGGCAGTAAGCACTGCTCCAACCATAGAAGTACTGGATACAGACTTTATCAATGCCACAACAATTACTCCAACCAGTGCAGGTAATGGAATATGGGAATTCACATATGAAGCATCATCAGATGGTGAACACATACTTCAAGTGGTTGCAGGTTATGAATATGCCCGATGGGATTTAACAGTTGATACAAATGCACCATCAGTCAAAGCATTGGATAGCAATCCCAATCCAAGTGTATTGGATAAATCATCAAGTTTATTCCTGTATTTTGAGGTGAAAGATGAGGTATCAACACTCTATCAGACCAGTTTCTCATTCAAGATGAATGACAATGAGATAACCTCTGAGGATGATCTTGAACATACCTACAAGGAAGATGAGGATAAACTAATTGTATGGCTACATGAACCACTACTGGGTGAGGCTCTGGACCATATATATGAGTTGACAATAATTGTTATAGATGAATTTGAAAATAAAGTTGAATTTATATTCTATTTTGCCTTCTCAGAAGTAGATTTTCCTATCTCAGCTGATGTGACTCCATCTTCTGAAATTGAAGAATCTCCATTCAATATCTTATTTGGATTAATGGCACTTGTTGTAGTACCTATCTATCTGAGAAAACGAAAATAGAATTTAACTGAATATAAATATTCAATAAAAATATTTTATAATTAATTATACATCAAAATATTGATATTACGAGATTTCATTATTTATACTATTCTGTTCTTTATCCATTATATAATAAAATATTTCAAGAACACTGATAAGCAAGTAGGGAAAATATAAATTCTTGCTAGAAATGTTCCATAATAATTCACGTATATTTTTAAAATATCCAAACACAAATAGGATTAATGAGAAAATCATATGTCATCATCATAATGATAATATTTTCATTCTATAATTATCAGTATAAAACACATTTTGAAGAGCGCAAAGTAGCTGATAAGAATTTTGCTGATGAATATCCTGATAAAAAAATAATTAACAGTAGAAATGTATATCATCTTCCAGATATAATAAAAGGTGATGAGAGCTACACAAATGATATATCCTCGATTCTATACACCATGGATATTGATGATTTGAATAATCTTGGATATACAGGTCAAGATGTTACTGTGGCAGTGGTTGACTCTGGTATATATTTTGATCATGAGGTATTTGCCAATACAAATATCCAGTATTCAAGATCTTTTGTGAATACCACATATGGTTATCCATCAAATGAGGATGCAGATGATTTGCTAGGACATGGAACAAATACTGCAAGTCTGGTAGTTGGAGATTCTGCCACATACAAGGGTGCTGCACCTGATGCAAATCTAGTTGTGGCAAAAGTTGCATCTGGTGCGGGGCTAATCACTTCTCAGGGATTAATTGCTGCAATTGAATGGCTGGTATCTCTTGAAGAGGTGGATATAGTAACTATGTCATTATCAGAGCCAGAAGAGGGAGTGACCGAGGATCCACTTGAGAATGCAGTTAGAAAACTTGTGGATAGTGGAAAGATAGTATTCATGTCTGCGGGTAATTCTGGTTCATCTGCATCTGCAATAGATTATTTCACCATGGGCTCTCCCTCTTCCAGTCCACAGGTCATCACAGTTGGTGCAACGAATAATTATGTATCCATGGCTTCTTTCTCATCTAATGGACCCACTACTGGTTGGGAAGCAAAACCAGATCTGGTTGCACCGGGTACCTCTATACCCATGGCAGATAAAAATGGAGGTTACTCATCTATTAGTGGTACTTCATTCTCTACTCCTCTAACCGCAGGGGGAACTGCAACACTATTATCCGCAATGAAGGTAAATAATATTGCATACAATCCTGGTATGATAAAATCAATATTGGCAAATGGTGCAAGAACTTTGAATTACAACTGGGCACAGCAGGGAAATGGTCATGTAAATTTCAGTAGAAGCTGGGAGATTGCAAATGATCAGAATGAGTACTCAAGTATTTTTCCAGCTGAGATACCATTTATCGATAGAGATGAATTACCCGCAGGTGAGAGACTTGATGTGAAAGTAACACTTACAGCAAACAAAGGCTCATGGAGTATAAAAAATATCTCTGACACTATAAAAAATATTGTCAACCCTGATTTTATCAAACTGGAATATACTGATCTCTATTCTCAAGTGGCCACAATCAGAATTGAACCATCTGAGGAGGAAATAACAGGATTGTATGAGGGGTATATCTATCTGAATACGCCTGATGGAGGTGAGCAGAGTATTTTTCTCAGTATCACTGTCAATCCACCAGCAGATTACAATGTTCTCATAGATCTATTGCATTCTCCATGGGATTCTATCATTCCAATTTATAAAACTGTTAGACTAGATAAATTCTATGGAAAAGATATGAATGATATGATTACAGCATTCAAATCAAAAAATATATGGGTTGACGAGATACTTTCTGGAGATCTCACCACGGATATACTATCAAGATATGATGTATTGTGGCTACCATCTGCATTCA